>JBQGCR010000182.1:0-2460 GCA_052038585.1 Kineosporiaceae bacterium | reverse complement strand
ACGCCCGGCTGCCGCTCGGGACGCCCGACCCCTGAGCCTCATGCCGTCCGGCGCGCGAGGACGACGTGCTCGAGCCCCGGCCGGTCGGGCGCGTCCCGGACGTCCTCGACCGCGAAACCGTGCGCGGCGAGGTCGGCCTCGACCTCGGCGAGGTCGCGGAACCGCAGCGTCGAGTCGGAGGCGACGACCGCGCCGTCGGCGGCGACCCGGTACGTGAGCCGGAACGACACGAGCGGCAGGTCGACGTCGAGAAGGTCGAGCCGGCGCTCGACGACGCCGACTCCGGGGACGTCCCGCCGGTCGGTGCCCGGCCAGCGCTCCCA
Source organism: Kineosporiaceae bacterium (assembly GCA_052038585.1). Lineage (GTDB taxonomy): Bacteria > Actinomycetota > Actinomycetes > Actinomycetales > Kineosporiaceae > JBQGCR01. The sequence continues at coordinate 2,137 of JBQGCR010000182.1, read as the reverse complement.
GTCGCGGGCGGACGGGCGGCGGGTCTCCAGGACGAGCAGGCCGCCGGGTCGCAGGGCACGGCGGACGCCGTCGAGGGTCGCGGCCCACGCGTCGTCGTCGACGAAGACCTGGGCGACGTTGCCGGTCATCACCGCGAGGTCGACCGCGAGCGGCGGCAGCGTCGTCGCGTCGCCGTGGAGCCATGTGACGGCGTCGGCACCGGGTTTGGCCCGCGCGACGTCGAGCGAGGCGGCCGCCGGGTCGACCGCCGTCACCACCACCCCGTCCGCGGCGAGACGGAGCACCAGGACGCCGGTGCCGCAGCCCACGTCGAGCACGTGCCGGGCGCCGGCGTCCCGCACCACGGCGACGTAGGCGTCGAGGTCGCGGCGGTCGTCGTCGAACGCGTCGTAGACCGCGGCGAGCCGCGGGTCGGCGAAGAGCGCGTCCGGCGGCGTGGTCACGCGCCGAGCTCGGCGTACCGCGGCTTGACGACGTCCTCGATGAGCGCGAGCCGCTCGTCGAAGGGGATGAAGGCGCTCTTCAGGGCGTTGATCGTCACCCAGCGCAGGTCGGCGAGGGTCCAGCCGGCGTCGTCGACGAGGGCCTGCATCTCGTGGCTCATCGACGTGCCGGACATGAGCCGGTTGTCGGTGTTGAGCGTGACCCGGAACCGCAGGTCCTTGAGCATCGTGATCGGGTGCTCGGCGATGCTCGCGGCGGCCCCGGTCTGCACGTTCGAGGTCGGGCAGAGCTCGAGCGGGATGCGCTGGTCGCGCACCCACGCGGCGAGCCGGCCGAGCCGGGCGCGGGGCCGGTGGTGCTCGTCCCGGCCGCCGAGCAGCTCGATGTCGTCGACGATCCGCACGCCGTGCCCGAGGCGGTCGGTGCCGCAGACCTGCACGGCCTCCCAGATGCTGGGCAGCCCGAACGCCTCGCCGGCGTGGATCGTCACGTGGAAGTTCTCGCGGTGCAGGGCGTCGAAGGCGTCGAGGTGCCGCGAGGGCGGGAACCCGGCCTCGGCGCCCGCGATGTCGAAGCCGACGACGCCGTGGTCGCGGTGCCGGACGGCGAGGTCGGCGATCTCGCGGCTGCGGGCGGCGTGCCGCATCGCCGTGACGAGCGTGCCGATCCGGATCGGCGTGCCCGCGGCGGCGGCCTCGGCCATGCCGTCCGCGAAGCCCTCCTGGACGGCGACGACGACCTCGTCGAGCGTGAGGCCGGCCCCGAGGTGCTGCTCGGGCGCGTACCGGACCTCGGCGTAGACGACGCCGTCGGCCGCGAGGTCGAGCGCGCACTCGCGGGCGACGCGGGCGAGGTGCTCGCGGGTCTGCATGACCGCGACGGTGTGGACGAACGTCTCGAGGTAGCGCTCGAGCGAGCCGGAGTCGGCGGACTCGACGAACCAGCGGCCGAGCGCCTCGGCGCCGTCGGCCGGCAGCTCGTGGCCGATCTCGCCGGCGAGCTCGACGACGGTCGCCGGGCGCAGGCCGCCGTCGAGGTGGTCGTGGAGCAGGGCCTTGGGCGCGGCGTCGACGGCGGTCACGAACCGCACTCTAACCGGGCGGTAGCGTCGCGCCATGGCGATGCGAGACGACGTCCTGGTGAACGCCGCCGACCTGGCGGCCGAGCTGGAGGGTGACGGCGACGTCGTCGTCCTCGACGTCCGGTGGGCGCTCGGCCGCACCGCCGGCCGGGAGCGGCACGCGGCGGGGCTCGTGCCCGGGGCGGTGTACGTCGACCTCGACACCGAGCTCGCGGCGCCGGCCTCGCCCGCCGAGGGACGCCACCCGCTCCCCGCCCTCGCCGACCTCCAGGCCGCAGCGCGGCGGTGGGGCGTGCGGGCCGGCAGCCGCGTCGTCGCGTACGACGGGCACGGCAACCTCGCGGCCGCGCGGGTCTGGTGGCTGCTGCGCTGGGCGGGGCTGACCGACGTCCGGCTGCTCGACGGCGGGCTGCCCGCGTGGACGGCGGCGGGGCTGCCCGTCGAGACCGGTCCGGTGGAGCCGGCGGAGGGCGACGTCGTCCTCCCCGGACCCGGCCACCTGCCGACGGTCGACATCGACACCGTCGCCTCGCTCGCGGCCGGCGCCGGCGTCGTCCTCGACGTCCGGGCCGCCGAGCGCTACCGCGGCGAGACCGAGCCGGTCGACCCGC
>JBQGCR010000181.1:0-3200 GCA_052038585.1 Kineosporiaceae bacterium | reverse complement strand
CGAGGGGTGCCCGGCGCCAGCGCCGGGCAGGGCTCTCGGCACAGGATCACCGGTCCGCCCGCACCCGTCCTCCGGGTGCCCGCGGGCCGGGCTCGGGCAGGGCGCCGACCGGGTAGCGGCGCGCGGCCCCGCGCCACCGGCGCGAGGGAAGCCCGGCCACCACATGACGCACGCCGACCGCACGCGGCCGGCGCACCTCGTGCTGCCCGCGGCTGCTCGAGGCCGACCACGAACAGGGAGACCATGGACCACTCGAGAAGCCCGCGCGAGACGCCGTCCCGCAGGGCCCTCGTCCTCGGCGCGGCAGGAGGGTTCGCCGCCGTCGCCTCACCGATCGCCGCGGCCGTCGTCGGCCGCGACGGTGCCGCCCCGGCGAGCGCCCAGGCGGCGGGCCGCACCCGACGCCTCCGCATGTACGCCGAGCGGATGGACGACGGCAAGGTCGGTTACGGCCTCGTCCAGGGAGAACCGACGATCCCCGGCCCGCTCCTGGAGATGTGGGAGGGGGACACCCTCGAGATCGAGCTCGTCAACACGACCGACGAGCGCCTGTCGATCCATCCGCACGGCGTCAACTACGACGTGAACTCCGACGGCAGCCCGTTCAACGACTCGTTCAACGAGCCGGGCGAGACCCGCACGTACGTGTGGTCGACGCAGGCCCCGCGCCGGGACCGCGGCATCTGGATGCCGGGCAGCGCGGGCTACTGGCACTACCACGACCACGCCTACCAGGGGGACCACGGCACCGCGGGGATCCGCGCCGGGCTCTACGGCGCGCTCGTCGTCCGTCGCGTCGGCGACGTCGTGCCCGACAAGACCTTCACGATGGTCTTCACGGACGTGGCGATCAACGGCCGATCCGCCCCCGACACACCGGTTTTCGAGGTGAATCTCGGCGAGCGCGTCGAGTTCGTCTGCGTGGGCCACGGCGACACCTTCCACACCTTCCACCTGCACGCCCACCGCTGGGCGGACAACCGGACGGGCCTGGTGTCCGGGCCGGGCGACGCGACGCGGGTCATCGACACCCGCGACCTCAACCCGGGCGACTCGTTCGGATTCCAGGTCGTCGCCGGCGCCGGCGTCGGCCCGGGCGCGTGGATGTACCACTGCCACGTCCAGTTCCACTCCGACGGCGGCATGGCCGGCGTCTTCCTCGTGCGCAACGCGGACGGCTCGATGCCGCCCGGCGCCCAGGAGTCCCTCGACCGCTGGGCCCACCAGGACCACTCGGGCGGCCACGCCGGCCACTCCGGCTGACGGCCCACTCGCGCAAACCCCCGACGAAGGAGTCGACCTCGTGCGACCAGACCACGCCCCACCCCGCGCAGCCGGGCCCCGGCACCGCAGCCGGCTGCACCTGCTGACGCTGACGACGGCGGGCGCCTCGCTCGTCGTCGGCATGTCCGCCGTCCCCGTCGTCGCTGCCTCGCAGTCGGTCCCGGCCGCACCGGCCGCCGCGGCCGAGGCTCCCGACGTCCGCGTCCTCGCCTTCCACGGTGCGCCCGACGCGCAGGACGACCCCGTCGTCGCCGCCACGAAGGCGCTGGCGGAGGTCGGCTCGCAGAACGGCATCACCGTCGAGGCCTCCTCCGACCCGGCGGTCTTCAGCGACGACGTCCTCGACTCCTACCGCGGCGTCGCCTTCCTCTCCGCCGAGGGGACGGACCTGTCCGGCGCGCAGGAGGCCGCGCTGCAGTCCTTCGTGCAGGACGGCGGCGGCTTCCTCGGCGTCCGCGACGCCGCCCGCGCGCAGGAGACGTCCCAGTGGTTCACCGGACTGGTCGGCACCCGGGTCGCCGGGGCGCGGCCCGTCCCGGCCGAGGTCACGTCCGTCACCGCGACGGCGGAGAACCCGCCGAACGAGGTCGCGGCGAACCTCGTCGACGGCGACCCCGGCACCAAGTGGCTCGCCTTCGAGCCGACGGCGACGCTGACGCTCGAGCTCGCCGAGCCGCTCGTGCTCGCCCGCTACTCCCTCACCTCGGCCAACGACTCCGCCGAGCGGGACCCGCGCGACTGGACGCTGCAGGGCAGCACCGACGGCGAGACGTGGGTCGACGTCGACTCCCGCACCGACCAGACGTGGACCGAGCGGTTCCAGGTGCGGGACTTCGACATCGCCGAGCCCGGCGAGGCCTACACCTCCTACCGGCTCGTCGTCACGGCCAACGGCAGCGGCGGCCTGACCCAGCTCGCCGAGCTCGAGCTCTTCGACGGCGAGTCGGTCACGCCGGTGGAGACCGAGGTGCCGCTCGAGCGACGCACCGTCGACGTCGTCGACCGTCAGCACCCGGCGACGAAGGGCCTGCCGTTCTCCCTCGCCCGGGAGGACCGCTGGCTCGACTGGGCGCCGAACCCCACCGGCGAGGTGCACACCGTCGCGCAGCTGCGCCCGACGGCCGACGCACCGGCCACCGAGAGCCCGTTCCAGCCGCTGTCCTGGTGCCGCGACTACGACGGCGGCCGCTCGTTCTTCACCGGCATGGGCGGCACCGCCGCCAGCTGGTCCGAGCCCGCGCTGCGCACGCACCTGCTCGGGGCGCTGCAGTGGACGACGGGCGTGGTCCGCGGGGACTGCCAGGCCACCATCGCCGCGAACTACACGACCGAGCGGCTCACGAGGGCCAACGCCCGCGGGCAGCTCGACCAGATCGGCGAGCCGCACGGCCTGACGATCGCCCCGGACGGCACCACCTTCTACGTCGGCAAGGCCGCGTGCCCGACCGGTCCGGTCCCGTCGTGGGACGACCCGGAGACCGGCCTCGGCTGCGGCACGATCCACCAGTGGGACCCGCAGACCGGCCGGGCGACCCTGCTCACCACGCTCGACGTCATGGGCAACCGCGGCAGCGGTGACGAGCTCGTGAAGAACGAGGAGGGCCTGCTCGGGATCGTCCCCGACCCCGACTTCGCCGAGAACCACCACCTCTACGTCTACTGGATGCCCCACGAGTCGGTGGACCGCGAGCGCCGGGTCGGCCTGCGGACCGTCTCCCGCCTCACGTACGACCCGAGCGTGCCGACGATCGACCAGTCGACGCGGGTCGACCTGCTGCAGTGGGAGACCCAGGTCCACAGCTGCTGCCACGCCGGCGGCGGCATGGCCTTCGACGACGCCGGCAACCTCTACGTCGGCTCCGGCGACAGCAACTCCTCCGGCGGCTCGGACGGCTACTCCGGCAACAACTGGACCC
>JBQGCR010000180.1:0-23448 GCA_052038585.1 Kineosporiaceae bacterium | reverse complement strand
GAGCCCGGCTTCGGCCCCGACAGCCGCACCGGCTCCGCCACCGACGGCCTCCGCTTCTTCACCTCGGCCCTCTCCGCCGTCCTGTCGGCCTGACCCCCCGGTTCCGCCGACTCCGCGCGCAGTCCCGCCGACTCCGCACCCAGTCCCGCCGACTCCGCCCGGGTTCCCGCCGACTCCGCACCCAGTCCCGCCGACTCCCGGCCAGATCCCGGCGACTCCCGGCCAGATCCCGGCGACTCCGGCCCAGATCCCGTCGACTCCCGGCCAGATCCCGTCGACTCCCCGGCCCAGGTCCCGTCGACTCCGCGCGCTCGCCTGTCCCGGGCGCTGTGACCACCGATCAAGATCCATGACGTGATCCATGGACCGTCCGTGTCGCTATAGCACCCTCAACGGTCCATGGATCATGTCATCGACGCGTTGATCGTTCCAAAGATCAAGAAACGGAGTCCATGGATCACGGAGCCGGTCCATGGATCAAGCGCCCGGGTCCATGGATCAAGCGCCCGGGTTCATGGATCACACCGGGGTGTCCATGGATCACGCGCCCGGGTCCATGGATCACGCCTGCCGGTCCATGGATCACGGCGCGGTCGTCCGTGGATCACCACCCGCCGTCCGCTGACCCCCGAACGGCGCGGCGGGCACAGCCGCATGTCCGGCGATCACCAGCGGCGCCGCCGGCTCGAGGGGCGCCGGGGAGCGGTGCCCCACCCGTCACCGACCGGGGCGCGCGGGCATGATGCACCCGTGATCCACCTGCGCCTCGTCGTCCCCGCCGACATCGCCGCCGCCGTCCGCGACCGGCTCGTCTCGGACGAGCGGGTGACGAACGTCGTCGTCCTGCCTGGGGCGGGCCTCGACCCGAAGGGGGACGCCGTCCTCTGCGACGTCGCCCGGGAGGCCGCGACGCACGTCGTCGCGGACTTGCGCGACCTGGGGGTCGACGAGGACACGTGCGGGATCACGCTCATGGACGTCGCCGCCGCCCCGAGCGCCGCCGCCCGGCGGGCCGAGCGGGCGGCGCCGGGGAGCCCGGACGACGGGATCGTCTGGGACGTCGTCGTCGACCGCGCCTGGGCCGACTCCGCGCCGTCGTGGTCGTACTTCGCCTTCCTCGTGCTCGCGACGGCGATCGCGTCGGTCGCCGTCGTCACGGACTCGGCGATCCTCGTCGTCGGCGCGATGGTCGTCGGCCCGGAGTTCGGGCTCGTCGCCGCCCTCGCGGTCGGGGCGGTGCTCGGTCGCGGCCGGCTCGTCGTGCGGTCGACCCGCCTTCTGCTCACCGGGTTCACCGCGGCCGTCGTCGCGGTCGCCGCGCTCGCGCTCGTCGCCCGCGCGGCCGGCTGGGTCGACGCCGACGCGCTCACGGCGGCCCGGCCGCTGACCGGGTTCATCTGGCGTCCGGACCGCTGGTCGCTCGTCGTCGCCCTGCTCGCCGGCGCGGCCGGCGTCCTGTCCCTCACCGCCGGCCGCTCGAACGCGCTCGTCGGCGTGTTCATCTCGGTGACGACGGTGCCCGCCGCCGGCAACCTCGCCCTCGCTCTGGCGCTCTGGGTGCCGAGCGAGATCGGCGGGTCCCTCGCCCAGCTCGGGCTCAACCTCGCCGGGATGGCGGTCGCCGGGGTCGCCGTGCTCGCCGTCCAGCGGCTGCTCACGGTCGACCGGCACCCCGTGTCCCACGGCGCATCCGTGTGACCGTCGCCGCGCCGGCTCAGGCGCGGCACACCGACGGTCGACGGACGCAGCAGGACACCGATCGCCATAGCGGGGGGGACCGATGGAGCAGCGGAGACCCGTCACCGTGCTGAGGGGCTTCACACCCACCACGGCCGACGAGCGCCGGCAGCGCGACCTGGCGGAGCGGGCCTGCGTGGCGCACAGCCTCGCGGAGCAGGACATCGGCGGCTGCACGTACCTCCACAGCAACGGACTGGCTCTGCGCGAGCCCGACGGGACCCTCTGGTTCCGGTCCGGGTCCGTGGACCAGTGGTGCTCTGCCCAGTCATGGGTCCGGTCGCAGGACGGGGTGCACCTGACGCACTTCCCGGACGACGACGAGCGGTGGGAGACCGCCTCCTGGCGCTTCTACGTCAGTCCCTACGGGCGCGGCTCGGTGTGGCTCAGCACGCCGGACGGGGTTCGCGTCGAGAAGCTCGGGGCAGGCGGACTACCCGAGGTCCTCGCCCGCCACCCCGGCGCCACGGTGCTCGCCCGGCTGGACTCGGACGGCAGGGCCCTCGATGAGGCCTACGTCCCGCTCCCGCTGGAGCAGCAGCCCCCGGACAGCCCGATGCACGCGGACGCCGCCAGGTGGCTCGCCTGGGAGCGGGAGCGACTGGAGGCCCCCGGACGACGGCGTCGGCGTCGCCTGGTCACTGCCCTCGTCCTGGCCGCGCTGACCGCCGTCGTGGTCCTGCTCGTCCGGTGACGACGGTGACGACGGGGCCGACGGGGCCGCCGGTCCGCGGCGCGAGGACGCCGCCGCCCGCCCGGTAGCCTGTGTCAGCGTGACGAGCGACAGCATCAGCAGCTACGGCGCCGACCTCGACGGGGCGGTCGACACCCCGGACGACCGAAGCCACCTGACGACGTCGGGAGCCACCGCGACGCTCGACACCGTCGAGAAGGCGATGACGACGCCGGACGTCGAGCAGCCGTTCGCCGCGCTCGGCATGAAGGCCGACGAGTACGCCCGCGTCCGGGAGATCCTCGGCCGCCGCCCGACGTCGTCCGAGCTCGCCATGTACTCGGTCATGTGGAGCGAGCACTGCTCGTACAAGTCCTCCAAGGTGCACCTGCGCCAGTTCGGGGACAAGACGACCGAGGAGATGCGCAGCAAGCTCCTCGTCGGGATCGGCGAGAACGCGGGCGTCGTCGACATCGGCCACGGCTGGGCCGTGACCTTCAAGGTCGAGAGCCACAACCACCCGAGCTTCGTCGAGCCGTACCAGGGCGCCGCGACCGGCGTCGGCGGCATCGTCCGCGACATCATCTCGATGGGCGCGCGCCCGGTCGCCGTCATGGACGCCCTGCGCTTCGGCGCCCTCGACCACCCCGACACCCACCGGGTCATGCCGGGCGTCGTCGCCGGCGTCGGCGGCTACGGCAACTGCCTCGGCCTGGCGAACATCGGCGGCGAGGTCGTCTTCGACCCGGTGTACCAGGGCAACCCGCTCGTCAACGCGCTCTGCCTCGGCGTCCTGCGCCACGAGGACATCCACCTCGCGAACGCCTCGGGCACAGGCAACCTCGTCGTCCTCTTCGGCGCCCGCACCGGCGGCGACGGCATCGGCGGAGCGTCCGTCCTCGCCTCGGACACCTTCACCGAGGGCGGCCCGACGAAGCGGCCGAGCGTCCAGGTCGGCGACCCCTTCGCCGAGAAGGTGCTCATCGAGTGCTGCCTCGACCTCTTCCGCGCCGACGTCGTCACCGGCATCCAGGACCTCGGCGCGGCCGGCCTGTCGTGCGCCTTCTCCGAGCTCGCGAGCAACGGTGACGGCGGCATGCTCGTGCACCTCGACCGGGCGCCGCTGCGCGACCCGAGCCTGCGGCCCGAGGAGATCCTCATGTCGGAGTCGCAGGAGCGGATGATGGCCGTCGTCCGCCCCGACGACCTGCCGACGTTCCTCACCATCACGGCGAGGTGGGACGTCGAGGCGACCGTCATGGGCGAGGTGACCGACTCCGGACGCCTCGTCGTCCTCTGGGACGGCGAGACGATCGTCGACGTCCCGCCACGCACCGTCGCCCACGAGGGCCCGGTCTACGAGCGGCCGTTCGCCCGGCCGGACTGGCTGGACGCCCGACAGGCCGACGCCCCGGACGCGCTGCCCCGCCCGCAGGACGGCGACGGGCTGCGCGACCTGCTCCTGCGGATGGTCGCGAGCCCCAACCTCGCCGACAAGTCCTGGGTGACGGCGCAGTACGACCGCTACGTCATGGGCAACACCGCGATGGCGATGCCGGACGACGCCGGCGTGGTGCGCGTCGACGAGGAGACCGGGCTCGGCGTCGCGATCGCCACCGACTGCAACGGACGCTTCGGCGCCCTCGACCCCTACGAGGGCGCGCGGCTCGCGCTCGCCGAGGCCTACCGCAACGTCGCGACGGCCGGCGCCGTCCCGCTCGCGGTGACCGACTGCCTGAACTTCGGCTCGCCCGAGGACCCCGCGGTGATGTGGCAGTTCGAGCGCGCCGTCACCGGCCTCGCCGACGGCTGCCGCGAGCTCGGCATCCCCGTCACCGGCGGCAACGTGTCCTTCTACAACCAGACGGGGACGACGGCGATCCACCCGACGCCGGTCGTCGGGGTCCTCGGCGTCCTCGACGACGTCGCCCGCCGGACCCCGTCGGGCTGGAAGGACGCCGGCCAGGCGCTCTACCTGCTGGGGACGACGCGGGAGGAGCTCGCCGGCTCCGAGTGGGCCTGGGTCGAGCACGGCCACCTCGGCGGCACCCCGCCGCGCTGCGACCTCGCCGCCGAGCGCGAGCTCGGGCAGATCCTCGTCAACGCCTCGCGCGACGGGCTCGTCGACGCCGCGCACGACCTGTCCGACGGCGGCCTCGCCCAGGCGCTCGTCGAGGGCTGCCTGCGCTACGGCGTCGGCGCGCGGGTCTGGCTCGACGAGGTCTGCGAGCGCGACGGCGTGAGCCCGTTCGTCGCCCTCTTCGCCGAGTCGACGGCGCGCTGCCTCGTCGCCGTCCCGCGCAGCGAGGAGGTCCGCTTCTCCGACATGTGCGCGGCGCGCGGGTTCCCCTTCGCCCGCGTCGGGGTCACCGACGACGGCGACGGCGAGGCCGTCCTGGACGTCCAGGGCCAGTTCGCCGTCCCGCTCGCCGAGCTGCGCACGGCCCACGAGGGGACCATCCCGGCCGCGATGGCCTGAAGCCCTCAGCAGCCGGTCAGTACCAGCCGGACCGTCGCCTCGATCTCGCTGCGCGGCAAGGGCTCCGGGCCGACGACGACCTGCCGCTGGACGAGCGCGTCGACGACGAGGGTCACCCGTTCGGCGTGTGCGTCGGGCTCCGGGCACCCGCCGGCGACGAGCAGCGCCCGGGTCAGCCCGACGAACGCCGCCCGTTGCCGGTCGAACAGCGCCCGCACCTCGGGCACCCGGCGCGCCTCGCCGAGCAGCTCGTGCCGGGCGAGCACCCGGTGCCGCGCGTCGCCCGCGGCCAGCGCGTCGACGAGGTCCGCGACCGGGCCGACCGCCTGCGCCGCCGTCGTCCCCGGCGCCGCGAGCGGTGCGAGCACCCGCCCGGCCAGCTCGGTGTCGAGGGCGAAGAGCTCGTCCGCGGCGAGGGTGAGCAGGGCGACCCGGGTCGGCGCGTAGTAGTTCACCGACCCCGCGCCCAGGCCTGCGGCCTCGTCGACCGCCCGGTGGGTCAGCCCGCGCGACCCGTGGTGGGCGAGCACGTGCAGGGCGGCGCGGGCCACCTGCGACCGCCGGTCGGGTGCAGCGGGACGGGGCATGGCCTTCAGCGTAGGAGATCATCTAGCCTCAACACATGTTGAGTCTCTCGCGTCGCGGCCTCCTGGCCGGCGCCCTCTCGGTCCCCCTGCTCCCGGTGTGCGAGCCGCGGTACCTCGGCTACCGCGCAGCCGACCGCGCGCGGCCCTACGCGCCCTTCTTCACCGGGACGACGCTGCCGCCGCAGCCCCAGGTCACCGCGGCGCTCGCCGCCGGCCCGGTCCCGACCAGCAGCGTTCCGCGGCTCGACGCGTGGACCCGCGACCTGCGGCCGGCGGGCCGCTCGGCGGCCGAGACCGGTTGGGGCACCTCGCCCGACGGGTACGTGTGGGCGGCCTGCCGGACGCGGATGCCCGGCGTCACCGCCGCGATGTGGGACTGGTGGTTCGGATGGCACAGCGTCGAGTCGGCCCGCTACAAGCTGTGGCACCCGCAGGCGCACGGCTTCTGCGCGCTCGCGGAGGACCGGACGACCGCCCGCGGGCTGAGCGACCGGCAGCGCTACGTCGGGAACGTCTCCTACGTCGACGAGTGGATCGGCGACCAGCTCCAGCAGCTCGCCATCGCCTTCCACGACCCCGTCGCGGCCGGCTTCGAGGTCCCCGCCGGGCACACCGTCGTCCTCGGCCGGGTCGGCAGCAGCATCGCCCCGCTCGACCTGGGGTGGCTCGCGCACCAGGTCCGGCCGGTGTCCGGCGGCGTGGAGATGCGCAGCCGCTTCTACCTGAACGTGCCCGGCGTGCGCAGCGTCGACGCGGGCCAGGCCTTCTGCGCCGTCGCCCGGGGCGTCGGTGACACGGTGACGCAGCCGCTGCCCTTCCCGGTGACCTTCGCCCGGAAGCTGCTGCGGCACTGCGGCGAGGAGATGAACCACCTCGCCTCGTTCCTGCCGCGCCTGCACGCCCGGTTCTCGGCCTGACCCGGACGCGGACCGGCCCCGCCCACCCGGAGGTGGACGGGGCCGGACCGGTGGCGCGTGCCGCTACCGCGGCACGACGTTGGCCGAGCGGGCCGACCTGGCGCCCGTGCCCATCGCGTTGACGGCCTCGACCTGGAACCGGTAGTTCGTGCCCGCCGGCGTCGTCACCGTGGCGACGAAGGAGCGGGCGGTCGCCGCGAGCAGCGGCGAGGCGGTCTGGGAGACGACGGTCGCGCCGGCCCCCGTCCCGCTCATCCGCAGCACCCAGACCCGGTACCCGGTGACCGGCGTGCCGCCGCTGCTCGCGGGCGGCGTCCAGTTCGCGGTGAAGGTGAGCGCACCGCCCGCCGCACCGGCGGTGGCCGCCCCGACGACCGGGGCACCCGGCACGGTGGCGAACAGCGCCGGGGCCGAGGCCACGGACAGCGGACCGTTGCCGACGGCGTTGACCGCCCGGACCCGGTACCGGTACGTCGTCCCCGCGGTCAGCCCGGTGACGGCGAGGCTGCTCGCCCCGGCTGCAGCCGTGCGGGTGCCGACGACCGCGCCCGTGGCCACGTTGACGACCTGGACCACGTTGCCGGACAACGGGATCCCGCCGGTGTTCGTCGGCGGCACCCAGGAGACGGTCGCCGTCCCGGAGGTCTGGACGACGGTCGTCCCGGTCGGCGCGGCCGGCACCGTCGCCGGCGAGACCCCGGCGCTCGGGGCCGAGAGCGGACCGTTGCCGGCCGTGTTCGTCGCGAGGACCCGCAGCGTGTAGGTGCCGGCCGCCAGGCCGGTCACCGTCGCGCTCCGCAGGGAGCCGGCGACGACGACGTCCGCCCCGGCCTGCACCCCGGCGGACGTGAACGCCCGCAGGGTGTAGCCGGTGACCGGCGAGCCGCCGTCCGACGCCGGCGCCGTCCACGTGGCCGAGACGGACCCGACGCCGCGTGCCGTCCCGGTGATCGTCGGGGCCCCGGGGGCCACGACGACGACGACGGTCACGGGGGCGCTCAGTGCCGACGCCGGACCGGTGCCGACGGCGTTGGTCGCGCTGACCCGGAACCGGTAGGAGCCCGCCGCGAGCCCGGTGAGCTGAACGCTCGTGGCCAGCCCGCTCGTGCCCACGCTCGTCGCGACGCTGGCGTCCGGCAGGACCGCCTCGACCGTGTAGGCGCTGATCTCGGCCCCGCCGTTCGACGGGGGCGTCCACGAGACGGTCGCGGACGCCAGCCCGGCCACCGCGGTGACCCCTGTCGGCGCCGCGGGCGCGGTCGTCGCGGGGGCGACCGGACCGAGCGCTGCGCTGAGCGCGGAGGTCGGCGTGCCCTGCAGGTCCGTGAAGACGAGGCGGACCTTGAGGAACCGGCCCACGTGGGCGGCGGTGGGCGTGAACGTCGCCCCGGTGGCGCCGGCGACCGGCGTGTACGTCCCGGTGGCCGTGGCCGCGGAGAGCCACTCCCAGCCGAGCTGGTCGGCCGGCGGCACGCCGTCGGCGTCGTTGACCGAGCCGCGGCTGGCGGTCAGCGTCTGGCCCTCCTTGACCGTCCCGCTGACCAGGGGGAAGCCGACGGTCGGGTCGTTGACGTTGACGACCGGTGCCGTCACCTCCGAGGTGACCTGGCTCTGGATGAGCAGGCCGTCGCTGAAGGTCGCGACCACCCGCAGCGGCTTGCCGACGCTGAAGTCGTTCGGCGCGAACGTCGACGAGCCGAAGCCGACCGGCACCCAGGTGCCGCTCGCGTCCTGGGCCTGCCACTCGAACTGCAGGCTGAGCGGGTCGATGACGTCAGGGTCGGTCAGCGTGCTGCTGACCGACAGGGTGCGGCCCTCGACCGGCGCCAGGTCGCTCAGCGTGATCCCGCCGCTGAACGGCCGGTCGCACCGCGACGTCAGCGCCCGCCGGCCGTCGGCGAACTGGAGGCACTCGACGTTGCGCAGGGTGTCGACGCCCTCGTTGCGCCGCTGGACGCCGCCGCCGCCACCGCCGCGGACGAAGGTGTCCGTGACGGTGAACGAGCCGTCGAGGTTGTCGACGACCTCGTAGTCCGCCTGGTTGCCGCCGAACACCGCGGTGTCGATCGTGCTGCTGTCCGCCGCGGCGGACCGGATCTCCCGGACCATGACGATGTCCGAGGGCTTGACCACGCCCGCGAAGACGTCCTGCTGCAGGGTGCGCGTGCTGCCCGACTTGTACGGGCTCTCCATGAGCTCGGTGCGGCCGATCTCGACGGAGTGGTCGGTCCGCGAGCGCACCGAGAGGTACACGTACAGGTACCGGTCGCCGTCGATGATGTCGTCGGCCTCGCGACCCTCGAGCAGGTCGCTGCCGTCGCCGCCGAGCAGGATGTTGCCGTCGCCCCAGACCGGCTCGGTCTCGGGGCCCTCGGGCCGCTGCACGAGCGGCGGGACGATGGCGTCCAGGCCCGCGATGCGGTCCAGGCTCGCCTGGGTCAGCCAGTCCTGGCCGCTGAACCCGCCGCCGACGACGTCCTTGGGGACGAGCCGGTCGCCGCGCAGCACGTCGTTGCCGGACGCACCGGACAGCGCCTCGACCTCCTGGTACCGGTCGCGCAGGACGACGAGCGGCAGGGCCTGGTCGGCGATGAGGAGGTTGAGGTCGGCGTCGAGCGGCAGCGGGTCACCCTGGCCGGTCGACCAGTCGAAGCCCGCGGCGCCGGCGTTCCGCTCCACACCCGGGCCGGCGACCATGATGTCGTCGCCGCCCTCCGCGTCGTAGTCCTCCTCGCCGTTCTGGCCGATGAGGATGTCCGCGCCCGGGTCGTTCGGGTCGTCGAAGAAGGGGGCGCAGGAGTCGCCGCAGAGCAGCTCCTGCCCGACGCCACCCTCGATCCAGTCGCTGCCGCTGTCGCCGAAGACGGTGTCGATGCCGCCGCCGGCGATGACGAAGTCGTCACCCGCGCCGCCGAACGTCTCGTTGTCGTTGGCGCCACCGTTGGTGAAGTCCTGCCCGTCGCCGCCCATGACGATGTCCAGGCCCGGGCCGGCGTCGATGACGTCGTCACCGGGGCCGCCCTTCGGCACGTCGTCGCCGGCGAGGTCGGTGATGATGTCGCTGCCGTCGCCGCCGAGCGCGATGTCGGCGCCGTCGTTGCCCTCGATCCGGTCGTCGCCCTCGTTGCCGAGGAACGTGTCGTTGTCGACGCCCCCGCGCAGCTTGTCGGCGACGGCCTTGCCGTTGTAGACGGACTGGCCGTTGATCCCGGCCGGGTCGACGCTGTTCGTCGTCCGGTACGCGATCGTGCCGTCGGCGAGCCGGGTCAGCAGGGCGTTCTCGTCGCACTCGGACAGCGAGTCGTCGCCGACCGACGCGGCGCCGGTGATCACCGAGCCGGCCGGGGCCGGCGAGCTGATCCGCGACATCTCGAACTTGCAGTCCGCCGTGGCGAACGAGTCGGCCTTGAGCGTGGTCGCCGTCGTGTTGCGCATGATCATCTCGGCGAACGAGTTGCCCTCGAGCTGCGCCCGCAGGTTCATGCCCGGGGTCCGGGCGAGGTAGTAGAACCGGTCGCCGTTCTGCAGCGACAGCAGCTGGTTCTCGAAGACGTAGTTGAAGGTGCTGCCGAGCAGGCCGCCGAAGAGGTTGGTCGACTCGGCGAGGCCGCCGACCCACAGGTCCACGTCGTCGACGCCGGTGGTCGTCACGCCGTCCGCCGTGCTCTCCCAGGAGCCGGTGCCGAGCATGAAGTCCTCGGCGTCGGCCGGGACGAGCGCCGGGTCGGTGCCCGCCGGCGGGTTGACGAGCAGCTGGGCCGCGGCGCGCCGCCCCGCGATCGTCGGCTCGATCGTGATCGACGGGTGCCGTCCGTAGGCGGCCACGAAGTTGACCAGCGACTGCGGGTGCTTGAGCCCCAGCCCGAAGTCGACCCAGCTCGTGTACGGCTGCAGGGCGGAGTCGCCGGTCTCGGCGTTGATCTGGCGGCGGACGGCGTTGAGCCGCGGCACACCGGCGTCCCGGGCCCGGGTGAGGTTGAGCGTCGCGAGGTCGAGCGGGAGGCCGAGCAGGTTGTTGCGCAGCGTCTCGGTGACGAACTCGTCGATCTCGTTGCCCGTCTGGTCGGACATGCCCATGACGATCGAGCCCGCCGCCTGCTCGGAGGTGAGCGTCCCGAAGGAGCCGCCGTCGTAGTAGGACGGCGGGTTCAGGAAGCCGTCGAGCAGCGGGATGCTGTTGTCCGTCCCGTCGGGGTTCGTCCGGGCGATGTCGTCGGTGAGCATCGAGTGCCCGAACCGGTAGACGGCGTGGGCGAACTCGGCGGTGATGGCCGGGTCGATGTTGTCGTGGTAGACGGTGAAGGGGCTCAGCGCCGGCTGCACCTTGCGCGCGAACTCCTCGAAGACGAGGTGCTGGTACTCCATCTCGGTGACGAAGCGGGCGGCCTGGAACAGCCGCTCGCCGAACTCGAAGGTCTCGGAGCCGGGCACGGTCGACGTGGCCTTGTACGCAGCCTCGAGCGAGGGGTTCGCCGCGAGGGTCGCGGTGATGTCGTCGACGAGCCGGTCGTGCTCGGAGTGGAAGACCTGGTGGACGGCGGTGAGCCCGATGTTCTCGTTGGTGCGGCCGTCACCGGCGACGAAGTGCGCGTCGAGCATCTCGTCGTCGTACGTGCCCGGGTCGTGGTCGTCCGTCGTCCCCGGGTCCAGGTCCGGGTCAAGGCCCGACGTGGGGACCGCGTGGTGGGCGATGTCGTCGAGGAACGCGGTGTCGATGCGCAGGACGTTCGCCGGCACCGCGACGCCCGTGCCGCCGTCGGCCGCGGGGTCGCCCTCGACGAGCCCGTCCGCGGTGACGAGCTGCGGGAAGCCGTGCGGGCCCGGCACGAAGTTGCCATAGGCGTCGACGGCGAGCATGGGGATGTTGAAGACGTCGGTGTCGGCGAGCCTGATGCCGAGCTCGTCGGCCGCCTGCGCCTTGACCGTCGCCCACGTGGACATGCCGCCGTCGGGCAGGCTGAGCAGCTTGCCCGTCGCGTGCGGTACGCCGTCGGCGTCGGGTGCGTAGTCGCGCAGGAAGACCTGGTGCGACGGGTGCGAGGTGTAGGTCTGGCTCTGGTCGACGAACGGGGTGTCGCGGTTGATGCCGTCCTTGACGTCGTCCGCGGGGTCCGCCGGGTCGGCGCCGGGCTGGTTCTTCGTCCGGGAGAGCAGCATGAACCGCAGGGACGGCTTGAGGTCGTCACCGGTCCCGAGCTGGTGGTCCGGCCCGGCGATGAGCGGGTCGTCGGAACGCAGCGGCACGAAGACGACGTCGCTGGTCTTGCTCGTGAAGTCGAGGCCGTGGTCGAAGAACTGGCCGAAGAGGGTGAACCAGCCGTTGAACGGCGGCGAGAGGCCGACGTCGGTCGTGATGTTGGGGATGAACAGCGTCTCGCCGTCCGGGGTGCAGCCGACCGGGGTGCCGGGCGCGGTGCACGGCACGATGGCGTCGATCCCCTGCGAGCGCACCGGGTTCCCGGCGACGTCGACCGCGGCGGGGTTGCGGACCGTCTGGTCGACGATGAGGTTGCTGATCAGCCGCGGCTCGCTGTCGACGACGTTGGTCCCGCCGTCGCCCGAGCCCGTCGAGGCGTACGTCGTGCCGGCCTCCGCAGGGCGGAAGGTCGCGCTGGTGGTCCGCGGGAAGACCCGGTCGACCGCGCCGAACGTCTCGCGCCCCGGCTGGAGGTTGTTGCACGTGCCGTCGACGGTGCGCAGCCCGTAGGAGACGAGCGGGCCGGGCACCTGGTCCGCCGCCGGTCCGAGCAGCGAGGAGCAGGGGCCTGTCTCGGACGTCGTCGTCCGGACGTGCCGCTCGGCGATCTTGATCTGCTTGAGGATGAAGGACAGGTCCGCCGCGGACACGGTGAAGCCCTGCCCGACGGGTGCGGCCATGGCGGGACCGGTCGGCAGGAGCGTGGCTCCCGTCCCGCTGATCACCGCCGCGACGACGCCCATGGTCACGGTGCGGCCGCTCCTGCGGCGCACCGGCGCCTGGCGTCGCGTCGTGGTCGTTCGTGGTGTCCTGAGCCAGCTCATGGCGGCCCCGCCTCCCCTGACGCACCCTGGCCGGGTGCTCCCGAAGCGGACCTTCCCACCGGGTCGAGCACCCCGAAGGTGTGCCGGAGGAATTCACCGACCTTTAGGGGGTGCCCTCCCCCCTCCGGTGGGGTTGTCGGACGAGCACGGTGCGCGACATCGCCTCAAAGCGGTCGGGTGCGCACCGCCGCGAGCTGGTGCCCGACGGCGACGAGCCGTCCGTCCGCGTCCCAGACGTCGGTCGTCTCGTCGACCATCCCCGCGCCCACCGAGCGCGCCAGCGTGCGCACCCGCAGCGGGCCCGGTGCGGGGACGGCGCGGACGAAGGCGGACAGCTGGAGCGTCGGCACCCAGCCCGGGTCCACCTCGCGCAGCTCGAAGACCGCCGGCGGGAAGCAGTCGACGGCCATGACGAGGCCGAGGGCGTCGACGTCCGCACCGTCCGCCATCCGCAGCCAGCCGCGCAGCTCGCCTGCGCCGGAGGGCTTTCCGAGCCCGAAGCCGAGCGTGGCCGGGTCGAGGCGCTGCTCGAGGACGCCGAGGATGGGCACCGGCGTCCCGCCCGGCATGACCGGCGGCAGCCGCGGGCAGTCGGTCTCGGCCGGCAGGTCGGGCGCGGCCGGCCCGGGGACGACGGGCTCGCCCGGCGCGAGCCGGCCGGCGGTCACGAGGGCCTCGAGGTGGACGCCGGCCTCGCCGGCGACCGTCGCGCGGACGACCGACGCCGTGCGCCCGCGGCGGACCACCTGCGTCGTCACCCGCACCGGGCCGAAGGACGCGGGCGAGGTGAAGGCTCCGGTGACGGCGAGCGGCTGGACGACGTCGCCGTCGTCCCCCTCGCCGAGGTGCCCGACGGCGGCGCGGGCCGCGATCGCGAGGAGGTAGCCGCCGTTCGGCCGGCCGCCGATCGACCACTGCGGGTGCACGTCCGCGGCCCAGTCGTCGCCGTCCCGCCGGACCGCGCTCGCCGCGTCGAAGGTGCTCGTCACCCCGCCAACCTAGCCGGGCGGGCGGATCTCCCCGGAGCCGCGGCGGACGAGGGTCGTCGGCACGATGTGCGTGGCAGGCGGGGAGGTGTCGCCGTCGAGCCGGGCGAAGAGGATCGTCGCGGCGGTGTGGCCCATCGCCGCGGCGTCCTGGACGACGACGCTGACGCCGGGCTCGAGCAGGTCCGCGAGCGGGAAGTCGTCGAAGCCGAGGAGGGCGACGTCGTGCTGGCGGCCGAGCCGGCGCAGCGCGCGGATCGCCCCGATCGTCACGAGGTTCTGGGCGGTGAAGAGGGCGGTGGGCCCGTCGGGACGGGCGAGCAGGCTCGACACGGCGCCGTCCGCCCGGCCGATCTCGCCGACGTCGTGGACGACGATCGTGGGGTCGTAGGCGACGTCGAGCGTGCGCAGCGCCTCGCAGTACCCCTCGAACCGCTGCTGCGCCGTGGGGATCGAGCGCCGGTCGCCGAGGAAGGCGATGCGGCGGTGGCCCGCCCGGGCGAGGTGGCGGACCGCCTCCATCGAGCCGGTGACGTTCGTCGTGATGACCGAGTCGACGGGCAGCCCCGGCGCCTCCCGGTCGACGCAGACGACGGCGGTGCCGGCGCGGACCTCGCTGGCGAGGAACGACAGGTCGTCCCCGGTCGGGGCGATGATCATGCCGTCGACGCGGCGGGCCGCGAAGACCCGGGCGAGCTCGCGCTCACGGTCGGGGTCCTCGTCGAGGCTCGCGGAGAAGACCATGACGCCGCGGGGGATCGCGACGTCCTCGACGGCGCGGTGCAGCGCCGACGAGAACGGGTTGGCGACGTCCTCGAGGAGCAGGCCCACCGTGCGGGTCTTGCCGTCGGCGCGCCGCAGGCTGCTCGCCCCGACGTTCGGCCGGAAGTCGAGCTCCTCGACCGCGCGCCGGACCCGCTCGGCGAGGGCGCTGCTCACGCCGGTCTCGCCGTTGACGACGCGGGAGACGGTCTTGAGGCTCACCTGGGCCCGGGCCGCGACGTCGCGCATCGTGGGCCGGCGCGTCGCTCCGAGGACGTCCTCGTCCGTACCGCTCATGATCACTCCCCGCTCAGGGCGTCTGCGGCCGACGGGCCGCGCCGCCCATCGGTGCGCCGGGCTGACGGCTCTCAGGGTGGCCGCGGCTGACAACCTTGTCAACCAGTCGGCAGCGTTACCAATCCGTTAACCCCAATGTCGCGGCCCCTCTTGCGGAACGGCTGTGACTGGGGCCACTGTTGCCCGTGACAACGTTGTCGGCCGGGCGGCTCCCCGGTCCGACCCAGATGGAGGTCCAGTCATGCAGCGCTCCCACTTCACGCGGCGTCGCGCCGGCGTCATCGGCGCGTCCCTCGCCGTCGTCCTCGGCCTCGCGGCCTGCGGCGGCAGCGACGACGGCGCGTCCACCGGCGGTGACGGCGGCGACGAGGTCATCGTCGGCCTCATCACCAAGACCGACACCAACCCCTTCTTCGTCAAGATGAAGGAGGGCGCCGAGGCGGCGGCCGAGGAGCAGGGCGTCACGCTCCAGTCCTTCGCCGGCGCCAGGGACGGCGACAACACCGCCCAGGTCAACGCGATCGAGAACCTCATCTCCGCGGGCGCCAAGGGCTTCCTCATCACCCCGAGCGACTCGAAGGCGATCGTCCCCTCGATCAAGAAGGCGCGCGACGCCGGCATGGTCGTCATCGCGCTCGACACCCCGACCGACCCGGCCGACGCCGTCGACGCCACGTTCGCGACGGACAACTACCAGGCCGGTCTGCTCATCGGCCAGTGGGCCAAGGCGAAGATGGGCAGCACGCCCGCCAAGATCGCCATGCTCGACCTCAACGCCAACCAGGTCTCGGTCGACGTCCAGCGCGACCAGGGCTTCCTCGAGGGCTTCGGGCTCGACGTCGCCGACAAGACCCGCATCGGCGACGAGGACCTGCCGGAGGTCGTCGGTCGCGACGTCACCGACGGCAACGAGGCCGGCGGCCGGACGGCGATGGAGAAGATCCTCCAGGCCGACCCGTCGGTCAACCTCGTCTACACGATCAACGAGCCGGCCGCGGCCGGGGCGTACGAGGCCCTCAAGGCCGCGGGCGTGCAGGACAAGGTCACGATCGTCTCGGTCGACGGCGGCTGCTCCGGCGTCAACAACGTCAAGGCCGGCGTCATCGGCGCCACCTCGCAGCAGTACCCGCTGAAGATGGCCTCGCTCGGTGTCGAGGCGCTCGCGAAGTTCGCCAAGGACGGCACCAAGCCGACGACGACCGAGGGCAAGGACTTCTTCGACACGGGCGTCACCCTCATCACCGACGAGCCGCAGAGCGGTGTCGACAGCCAGGACACCGCGTTCGGGCTGGAGAACTGCTGGGGCTGAGCCGCTTCGGCGGTCTCGTGAGCACCACCTGAGCACGGTGGCGGGCCGGTCGTCCCGACTGGCCCGCCACCGCCTCCGGGACGAGGCTGTCCCACGCCCGCTTCGCCGGACGACGCCTCGTAGGCCCGGAGCCCGTACGGAGAAGACCTTTCGGCGCGAAGGAGAGCTCGGCCATGAGCAACGACACCACGACCGGGGGGGCGGGGACCGCGACCGCTGCGCAGCCCCCCTCGCACGACTTCGACACCGGGCACGACGACAGCATCCTCACCAAGATCCAGCACGTCCTGCACGCGCAGCCGGTCCTCGGCCCGCTCGCGGTGCTCATCATCTCCATCGTCGTCTTCGCGGCGATCAACGAGCGGTTCATCCAGCCGGGCAACCTGTCCCTCGTCGTCCAGCAGGTCACCGTCATCTCGGTGCTGGCCCTCGGTCAGACGCTCATCATCCTCACCGCGGGCATCGACCTGTCGACCGGCTCGATCGCCGTCTTCACCTCGATGCTCATGGGCCTGCTCGCCGCGACGACCGGCCGCGGCCAGGGCCTGCCCGGCTGGGTCGCCCTCCTCATCGGCATCGCCGCCGGCACGGCGATGGGCGCCCTCAACGGCCTGCTCGTGACCCGGCTCAACCTGCCGCCGTTCATCGTCACGCTCGGGACCTTCAGCATCTTCGCGGCGTCGAACCTCCTGGTCTCCAGGAGCGAGACGATCGTCGCGACCGACATGGGCGCGATCCTGTCGTGGACCGGCGACAGCATCGGGATCGGCAGCTTCCGGCTCACCTACGGCTCGATGATCCTCATCGTCATGCTGCTCGTGCTCATGTACGCGCTGAAGATGA
The DNA here is from genome assembly GCA_052038585.1 of Kineosporiaceae bacterium. Lineage (GTDB taxonomy): Bacteria > Actinomycetota > Actinomycetes > Actinomycetales > Kineosporiaceae > JBQGCR01. The sequence goes on along the minus strand of JBQGCR010000180.1, from coordinate 6,837 downwards.
CCGCGTGGGGCAAGCACGTCTACGCCACGGGTGACGACGTCGAGGCCGCGCGCCTCGCCGGTATCCGGACCGACCGCGTGCTCCTGTCGGTCTACACCGTCGCCGGCTTCACGTACGCCGTCGGGGCCTGGCTCCTCATCGGCCGCAACGGTTCCGCCGCGCCGAACGTCGACAACGGCTTCAACCTCCAGACCATCACCGCCGTCGTGCTCGGCGGGACGAGCCTGTTCGGCGGTCGCGGCTCGATCGTCGGGACGATCGTCGGCGCCCTCATCATCGGCACCTTCGCGAGCGGGCTGTCGCTCGCCGGCGTGGACCCGCAGTGGCAGATCTTCGCCGTGGGCGTCCTCGTCATCGTCTCGGTCTCGATCGACCAGTGGATCCGGAAGGTGAAGGCATGAGCGCCCCCACTGCCGCCGTCACACCCGTCATGCAGGCCAAGGGCCTGGTCAAGCGGTACGGCAAGGTCACCGCGATCTCGGGCAGCGACCTCGAACTGTACCCCGGCGAGATCCTCGCCGTCATCGGGGACAACGGCGCGGGCAAGTCGAGCCTCATCAAGGCCCTCTCGGGCGCCCTCGTGCCCGACGAGGGGGAGATCCTCCTCGACGGCCAGCCGGTCGTCTTCCGGACGCCGATGCAGGCCCGCGAGGCCGGCATCGAGACGGTGTACCAGACCCTCGCCGTCGCGCCGGGCCTCGACATCGCCGACAACTTGTTCCTCGGTCGCGAGGAGCGCAAGGCCGGGCCGCTCGGCTCGATCTTCCGGATGCTCGACCGCAAGCACATGCGGTCCGAGGCCGCGCGTCACATGAAGGAGCTCGGCGTCGGCACGTTGCAGAACATCGGCCAGGCGGTCGAGAGCCTGTCCGGCGGCCAGCGGCAGGCCGTGGCCGTCGCCCGGTCGGCGGCCTTCGGCAGCAAGGTCGTCATCCTCGACGAGCCGACCGCCGCCCTCGGCGTCAAGGAGGGCAACCGCGTCCTCCAGCTCATCCGCGACGTCCGGGACCGCGGCCTGCCGGTCATCCTCATCAGCCACAACATGCCGCACGTCTTCGAGGTCGCCGACCGGATCCACATCCAGCGCCTCGGCCGACGGGCGACGGTCATCACGCCGCAGTCGCACTCGATGTCCGAGGCGGTCGCGATCATGACGGGGGCGGCCACGCCGCCCCCGGCGATGCTCGACCCCGTCCGCTAGCCCGGACGGTCCCCGGAACCTGGCCGGGGGTGAGGCGCGCGCCGGCGCCTCGCCCCCGGCCAGTCCCGTTCCCCGGCGGTCACGTCCGCTGCGCGGGTGGGACGTGCTCGGTGAGCCCCGGCGTCGTCCGGCTCAGGGGCGGCTGAGGGCGTCCGCGGCGCCGCCGCCGAGGCCGGTGGGGACGCCGTCGACGTCCCGCGACGACGACGCGACGTCGTCGAACGGCAGCTCCGGCTGCTCGAGGTTGTGCTTGCCGAGGTGCGCCGGGTCCGGCAGCGGCACGGGGTACTTCCCGGTGAAGCAGGCCGTGCACAGCTGGGTGGCCGGCTGCCGGGTGGCCTCGACCATGGCGTCCATCGAGATGTAGCCGAGGCTGTCGGCCCCGACGGAGGCACGGATCTGGTCGACCGTCATGCCGGTGGCGATGAGCTCGGCGCGGCTGGCGAAGTCGATGCCGTAGAAGCACGGCCACTGCACCGGCGAGCTGGAGATCCGGATGTGCACCTCGGCGGCGCCGGCCTCGCGCAGCATCCGGACGAGGGCGCGCTGGGTGTTCCCGCGGACGATCGAGTCGTCGACGACGACGAGGCGCTTGCCCTTGATGACGTCGCGCAGCGGGTTGAGCTTGAGCCGGATGCCGAGCTGGCGGATCGTCTGGCTCGGCTGGATGAACGTCCGGCCGACGTAGGCGTTCTTCACCAGGCCCTGGCCGAACGGGATGCCCGAGGCCTGGGCGTAGCCGATCGCCGCCGGCGTGCCCGACTCGGGGACCGGGATGACGAGGTCGGCCTCGACGGGGTGCTCGGCCGCCAGGCGGCGGCCCATGTCGACGCGGGCGTCGTTGACGACGCGGCCCGCGATCTGCGTGTCCGGCCGCGCGAGGTAGACGTACTCGAAGATGCAGCCCGTCGGCTGGGCGGCGGCGAACCGGTTGCTGCGCAAGCCTTCCGCGTCGATCGCCAGGAGCTCGCCCGGCTCGATCTCGCGGACGAAGGAGGCGCCGAGGATGTCGAGCGCCGCGGTCTCGGACGCGACGACCCAGCCCCGCTCGAGCCGGCCGAGGACGAGCGGGCGGATGCCCCGGGCGTCGCGCGCGGCGTACAGGGTGTTCTCGTCCATGAAGACGAAGGAGAACGCGCCCTTGAGCAGGGGCAGGACCTCGAGCGCCGTCGCCTCGAGCGTGCGGTCCGGGTTGCCGTGCAGCAGGGCCGTGACGAGTGCGGTGTCCGTCGTGTTGCCCTGGCGCAGCTCGCCGAGCGCGCTCGAGGTCGGGTAGTGCTCGGCGACGAGGTCGCGCAGCTCGTGGGTGTTGACGAGGTTGCCGTTGTGGGCGAGGGCGACGGTCCCGGCGACGGTGTCCCCGAGCGTCGGCTGCGCGTTCTCCCACGTCGAGCCGCCGGTCGTGGAGTAGCGGGCGTGGCCGACGGCGATGTGCCCCTTGAGGCCCTGCAGCGTCGCCTCGTCGAACACCTGGGACACCAGCCCGATGTCCTTGTAGACGAGGAGCTGGCGGCCGTTGCTCACGGCGATGCCGGCGGCCTCCTGGCCGCGGTGCTGGAGGGCGTAGAGCCCGAAGTAGGCGAGCTTGGCGACCTCCTCACCGGGGGCCCAGATCCCGAGGACGCCGCAGGCGTCCTGGGGGGCCTTCTCGCCGGGCATGAGGTCGTGGGAGAGCCTGCCGTCGCCGCGCGCCACGTCTCGAGTGTCGCACAGCGGCGGGCCGGGGCCCGCGTCGTGCGGTCAGCGCCGGGAGCGCCGGCCGTCCGGTCCCGGTCGGACGAAGCGCTCGGCGAGGACCGCCGCACCGCCGCCGACCAGGCCGCCGAGCAGCCCGAGGACCGATCCGAGGTAGCCGAGCTGCGACCCGACGGAGAAGCCCGCCGCGCGCTCGTCGGCCGTGAGCACGAGCACGACCGCCACGAGGACGCCGAGGAGGACGCCGCTGATGACGAACACCGAGTACCGCGGCGTCCGGACCATCTCCACCGGGATCCGCTTCGCGGGCTGCTCCGCGTCGGCGCCTGGGCTCGGGTCCTCGCTCACGCCGTCCAGCCTATCGATGCCGTGGGACGCCGGCCCCCCGGCGGCCCCGGCTACGCGTCGCGGGCCGGCACGAGGGGCAGCTGCTCCGACAGGTCCGCCCGCTGCCCGCTGGCGCTGACCCGCCGGGCGGCGACGGCGTCCGACCACGTCAGCGCGCCGGTGGCGAGCTCGAGCCAGGTCCGCGCGTCGAGCTCGACGACGTTGGGCGGCGTGCCGCGGGTGTGCCGGGTGCCCTCGATGCACTGCACCGCGGCGAACGGCGGCACGCGCACCTCCGTCGAGCGCCCGGGCGCCTTCGCGACGAGCTCCTCGAGGGTGTAGCGGACGGCGACCTTGAGCACGTCGCGTCCGGCGTCGTCCGGCGCCGCAGCCCACGCCCGCAGCGCCGCGACACCGTCGGCGGGCTCCACCCTGCGACGCGCTGGCACGCCCCCATCCTCCCAGCGCCTACGATGCGACGCGTGGAGCCCCCAGCCCAGACCACCTACGCGGCAGCCGGTGTCGACGTCGAGGCGGGTGACCGCGCCGTCGAGCTCATGAAGGCCGCGGTGGCGCGCACGCACGGGCCGCAGGTGCTCGGCGGCCTCGGCGGCTTCGCCGGTCTCTACGACGCGAGCGCCCTGCTGCGCTACCGCCGTCCCCTCCTCGCGACGAGCACGGACGGCGTCGGCACCAAGGTCGCCGTCGCCCAGGCGCTCGACGTCCACGACACCATCGGGATCGACCTCGTCGCCATGGTCGTCGACGACATCGTCGTCTGCGGCGCGGAGCCGCTCTTCATGACCGACTACGTCGCGTGCGGCAAGGTCGTCCCCGAGCGGATCGCCGCGATCGTCGCCGGCATCGCCGAGGGGTGCGCCCAGGCGGGCTGCGCGCTCGTCGGCGGCGAGACCGCCGAGCACCCCGGCCTGCTCGCCGCGGACGAGTACGACGTCGCCGGCGCCGCCGTCGGCGTCGTCGAGGCGGACGACGTCGTCTCCCCGGACCGGGTCCGCCCGGGCGACGTCGTCGTCGCGATGGCCTCGTCGGGGCTGCACAGCAACGGCTACTCGCTCGTCCGGCACGTCCTCGCCACCGCCGGCTGGGGGTACGAGCGGCACGTCGACGAGCTCGGCCGGACGGTCGGCGAGGAGCTCCTCGTGCCGACCCGGGTCTACGCGGCCGACGTCCTCGACCTCGTCCGCACCCTCGGCCCGGACGTGCACGCCCTCTCGCACGTGACCGGCGGCGGGCTCGCCGCCAACCTCGCGCGGGTGCTGCCGCGCGGCGTCGAGGCGACGCTCGACCGCGGCACGTGGACGCCGGCCCCGGTCTTCGGGCTCGTCGCCCGGCTCGGCGGGGTGCCCCGCGACGACCTCGAGCGCACGCTCAACGTCGGGGTGGGCATGGTCGCCGTCGTGGCGCCGGACCGCGCCGACGACGTCGTGGCCCACCTCGGCGCCCGCGGGCTGCCCGCCTGGGTGCTCGGGACCGTCGGGGCGCCCAGCGGCGCGGACGACGTCGTCCAGGGCGCCAAGGGCGTGGACGGCGGCGGCGTCCGGCTCGTCGGCGGGCACCCCGCCGCTTGACGCACGGCGAAGCGCCCGGCCCCTCGGGGCCGGGCGCTCACGCGCGGGTCGTACCGGGTCGCGGCGTCAAGGACGCCCGCGGCCCCAGTCCGCGTAGTCGTCGTCCTCCTCGTCGTCCTCAGCGGCATCGTCGTCGAGGTCGTCGTCCGCCTCGCTCGTGTCGACGTCGCTGTGACCGCTGGAGGCCAGCTCTCGCTGCAGACGCTCGTAGTCGGTCTCCGGGCTGAAGTACTTCAGCTGCCGGGCGACCTTCGTCTGCTTGGCCTTCTGCCGGCCGCGCCCCATGGCGTCGACCCCCTCATGCGTCGAGCCGGGGCAGGCGCCCATGGCGGGGCCCCGGGAGTTCTCATCAGTCTCTCGTGTCGGTAACGGTACATGCTCCGAGCCGCTTCCGGCATCTCGCCGGCAGGCTCGGCCACCGGGCCGCGCGGCGGCCCCCGGCCGGTGCGAGCATGACCGGGTGGACGACGCCCGCCTGCCCGCCGGACCTCCCGTGACGAGCCTGCGGGTTTACGAGCCGATCGAGGCCTTCCCGGCGGCCGAGCGGGCCGGCTGGACGGACTGGGTGGCCGCCCCGCCGAGCGAGGACGACGTCGTCGCCCACGAGCGGCGCGCCGTCTGGCGCCAGGTCGTGCGGCCCCGGCCCTTGCACGGCGGCGAGCAGGAGCCGCGCATGGCCCGCGTGCTCGACGCCGCCGGGACGCCGGTCCTCTGCCCCGTGCAGCTGCCCCTGCGGATGGCGGCCGCGGCCCGCGAGGCGGCCCGGACGCTGCCGCCGGCCCTCGTCGCCGTCGTGCCTGCGGGCGCGCCGGGCGGCGAGGCCGGACCGGACGACGACCCGGCGCCGCGGCCGGGCACGGGCAGCGACCCCGACGTCCGGCTGCGGACGCTCGTCGCCGTCTGGGACATCCCGTGGGCCTGGCTCGCCCTGGTCCGTCCGGGTGAGCGACGTCACGGGAGCCGTCCGGGTGACGCCGGACGCTACGTCGTCCCCATGGCGGCGGCCCGTTCGCGCGCCGCGCGGGCGCTGCGGGTGCTGCGCGACGGCGGGTCGGTGGCCGGGCTCGGCGGCGAGGTCGAGTCCGTCGCGCGGTGGCTCGAGGACTTCCACCCCCGCTCGCTCGTCGAGGTGGACGACGCCGAGGTGGCCGCGCTGCTCGACGACGACGGCGCCGAGGACGTCCGGCTGGGCCTGGAGGCGCTCGAGGCGGGCGAGGTGACGGCCGTCGCGGCCGCCTACCGCCGGCTCGCGCGGCGCGGCGAGCGGCTCCGCCTGCTGTCGCGGGCGTCCTGACACCGGTCCGTGCCAGGCCGCTCCCGCGCGGCCTGCTGGACGTCACCCGGGCGAAACCTGGGAGAACGCCGGGTTTCCCTTACGCCCGGTAAGGACATGTACGCCGTCCGAGAGCGGCATCGTCTGTTGGGGCGATCATCTGCGTGAAATGTTTCGCCGTTGCACCATTGAGGTGCACGATATGGACATGACGGGGCATCCGCCCCGACCGCCCGGGGGAGGCCAGCCCCCGGTCCCTGGAGGAACGAACATGACCACCCGTACTCCCGACGCCGAGCCCCTCCTCACGCCGGCCGAGGTCGCCGCTCTCTTCCGCGTCGACCCCAAGACCGTCACCCGATGGGCGAAGGCCGGCAAGCTGTCGTCCATCCGGACCCTCGGCGGCCACCGCCGGTACCGGGAGTCCGAGGTCCGTGCGCTGCTCGCGGGCATCCCCACCCAGCGCACCGACGAGGCCTGAGCGCCCCGTCGCCCGGCACCACGAAGGGCGCCGCCCCCACCGGGGCGGCGCCCTTCGTCGTGCGTCGGGATCTCGCGGGTCGCGGGTCGCCGGTCAGGGCGCGGGCGTGCCCGGGTCGGACGGCGGCGCCGTGTCGGTGGCCGTCGTCGGCGGGTCGCTGGGCGGCGGGTCGCTGGGCGGCGGGTCGCTGGGCGGCGGCTCGCTGGGCGGCGGGTCGCTGGGCGGCGGGTCGCTGGGCGGGGGCGGGTCCGTCGTCGGGGGTTCGCTCGGG
>JBQGCR010000179.1:0-5888 GCA_052038585.1 Kineosporiaceae bacterium | reverse complement strand
TCCCCCGAGCGGGCGACGAACTCCAGGCGCACACTCGGCGGCGCGCAGCGCACACTCGCCGGCGCGAGGCGGGGTCAGACGTTCTGGACGACGAGGAGCTCGACGACGCGGTCGAGGAAGGCGTCGACGCTCGCCTCGCGGTAGCCGCGCGAGCCCCGGCGGCTCTTGAAGACGGCGAGCCGGACGGCGTCCGGGGTGAGCGCCCGGCCGGTCGCGAAGGAGTCCTCGATGCGGCGGCAGAGGTCGTCGACCGCGTCGACGTCGTAGGTGAGCTCCATCCCGCTGCCGCGCGGGAAGCGCTGGCCGTCGGGGCGGGCGAGCTGGGCGCGCAGCGACTGCTCCTGGGTGCGCAGCTGGTTCTGCCAGGCCGCCGATCCGCTGCGCTCCTCGCCGCGCTGCTTCTCGCGGCGGGCGAAGGCGTCCTCGATCCGGTCGAGCGCCGCGTCGACCGCGTCGACGTCGTAGCCGCCGCGCACGAGGTCGAAGCCGACGGTGCGCACGTGCCACGACGTCATCGCCGGGCCGCGCCCGGCGTCCTCGTAGGCCTGCCGCGCCCGGGTCAGGAACGCCTCGACCTGCTCGACGTCGTAGCCCTTGGACATCCGGCCGACTCGGGGGAACGTGTCGCTCACGTCGTCATTGTGCCCGACGCGACCCGGCGCCGGTCACCCCTTCGGCGGGACGGCGGCCGCCGCGAGCTGCCCGCAGGCGCCGTCGATCTCGCGGCCCCGCGTGTCGCGGACGGTCGTCGGCACGCCGTGCGCGAGCAGCCGCGCGACGAAGGCGTCCTGCACCCGGGGGTCGCTCGCCGTCCAGCGCGAGCCCGGCGTCGGGTTGAGCGGGATCGGGTTGACGTGGACCCAGCCCTTGCCGCGCCGCTTCAGCTCCTTGCCGAGCAGGTCGGCGCGCCACTCGTGGTCGTTGACGTCGCGGATGAGCGCGTACTCGATGCTCACCCGCCGCCCCGTGGCGTCGAAGTACCGCCGGGCGGCGTCGAGCGCCTGGGCGACGGTGAAGCGCGTGTTGATCGGGACGAGCTCGTCGCGCAGGGCGTCGTCCGGCGCGTGCAGGCTCAGCGCGAGCCGTACGGGCACCCCCTCGCCGGCGAGCCGGTCGACCGCGGGCACGAGCCCGACCGTCGAGACGGTGATGCCGCGCGCCGACATGCCCAGCCCGTCGGGCCGGGCCTCGGTGAGCCGGCGGACGGCGCCGACGACGGCGTTGTAGTTCGCGAGCGGCTCCCCCATGCCCATGAAGACGACGTTGCTCACCCGCTCGGGGCCGCCGTCGTCCCCCGGGCGGGCCCCCGGGATGTCGCCGCGGGCCAGCGACCGGGACGCGTCGAGCACCTGCTCGACGATCTCGCCGGTCGACATGTTGCGGGTCAGCCCCGCCTGGCCGGTCGCGCAGAACGGGCAGTTCATGCCGCAGCCGGCCTGGCTCGAGACGCAGATCGTCACGCGGTCCGGGTAGCGCATGAGGACGGACTCGACGAGCGCCCCGTCGAAGAGCTTCCACACCGTCTTGACCGTCGTCCCCCGGTCCGCCTCGAGCCGGCGCACCGGGTCGAGCAGCCGGGGCAGGAGCGCGCCGGCGAGCCGCTCGCGGCTCGCCGCCGGGAGGTCGGTCATCGCCGCCGGGTCGTCGGTCAGCCGGTCGAAGTAGTGCACGGACAGCTGCTTGGCCCGGAACGGCTTCTCGCCGAGCTCGGCGACGGCGTCGCGCCGCGCGGCGGCGTCGAGGTCGGCCAGGTGGCGCGGCGGCTTGGCGCGGCGCGGGGCGGTGAGGGTGAGGACGCCCGGTGCGGGCGGGTTCGTCGACATCAGACCTCCATTCTCACACGCCCGGCGTGCTGGGACCGGGTCCGCTGGACGCTCACGAGGACGCGTGGGACGTTCACGGTGAGTTCACCGGGGTAGGGACCGATGGCGTCGCGGCCGGCGTGCGCGTCGGTCAGGCTGCACCCGACGTCACCGGCTGAGAGGCAGACACATGACCGAGACCGCGAGCGGGCAGGCGCCGGACACCGGAGCCGTCATGGACTCCCCCGAGAGCGCCCCCGAACCGCCCACGGGCCCGTCGACGTCCCCGGACGCCGGGGTCACCCCGGCGCCGGAGGTGCACGTGGCGGCCGACACCTACCTGGGGGACGCCGACCTCGCCGCGCTCGACGCCTGGTGGCGCGCCGCGAACTACCTCTCGGTCGGCCAGATCTACCTCATGGACAACCCGCTGCTGCGCGAGGGGCTGCTCCCCGAGCACGTCAAGCCGCGCCTGCTCGGGCACTGGGGCACGACGCCGGGGCTGAACTTCATGCACGCCCACCTCAACCGGGCGATCCTCCAGCGCGACCTGGACATGATCTACGTCTTCGGCCCCGGCCACGGCGGGCCGGCCGCGGTGGCCGCCGCGTGGCTCGACGGCCGGTACAGCGAGGTCTACCCCGACGTCGCCTACGACGCCGACGGCATGCGCCGGCTGTTCAAGCAGTTCTCCTTCCCCGGCGGCATCCCCTCGCACGTCGCGCCCGAGACGCCGGGCTCGATCCACGAGGGCGGCGAGCTCGGCTACGCCCTGTCCCACGCGTTCGGCGCGGCCTTCGACAACCCCGAGCTCGTCGTCGCGTGCGTCATCGGCGACGGCGAGGCCGAGACCGGACCGCTCGCGACCTCCTGGCACGCCAACAAGTTCCTCGACCCGGTCGGCGACGGCGCCGTCCTGCCGATCCTCCACCTCAACGGGTACAAGATCGCCAACCCGACGGTGCTCGCCCGCATCCCCGAGCCCGAGCTCGTCAGCCTGCTGCGCGGCTACGGCTGGGAGCCGGTCATCGTCTCCGGCGACGAGCCGACGCCGATGCACCACGCGTTCGCCCGCGCGCTCGACGACTGCCTCGACAGGATCCAGGCGATCCAGGGCCGGGCCCGGCGGGGTCAGCTCGACGAGCGCCCGACGTGGCCGATGATCGTCCTGCGCTCCCCCAAGGGCTGGACGGGGCCGGAGTCCGTCGACGGCAAGCCGTCCGAGGGGAACTGGCGCTCGCACCAGGTGCCGTTCGCCGACACCCGCAAGAACGAGGGCCACCTGCGGCTGCTCGAGAGCTGGCTGCGCTCGTACCGGCCCGAGGAGCTCTTCGACGACGACGGCGTCCCCGTGCCGCTCGTGCGGTCGCTGTCCCCCGACGGCGAGCGCCGGATGTCGGCCAACCCGCACGCCAACGGCGGCGAGCTCCTGCGCGACCTGCGGATGCCCGACTTCCGCGAGCACGCCGTCGTCGTCGAGCAGCCCGGCACCGGGGCCGTCGAGGCGACCCGGCACCTCGGGGCGTTCCTGCGCGACGTCATGGAGCGCAACCTCGACCAGCGCAACTTCCGGGTCTTCGCCCCGGACGAGAACAACTCCAACCGGCTCCAGGACGTCCTCGAGGTCACCCCGCGGGCGTGGAACGCGCAGACGGTCGACGGCGACGACAACCTCGCCGTCGGCGGCCGGGTCATGGAGATCCTCTCCGAGCACACCTGCCAGGGCTGGCTCGAGGGGTACCTGCTCACCGGCCGGCACGGGTTCTTCTCGTGCTACGAGGCGTTCATCCACATCGTCGACTCGATGTTCAACCAGCACGCCAAGTGGCTCAAGACGACGAAGAAGCTCCCGTGGCGCCGGCCGGTCCCGTCGCTGAACTACCTGCTCACCTCGCACGTGTGGCGCCAGGACCACAACGGCCTCTCGCACCAGGACCCCGGCTTCATCGACCACGTCGTCAACAAGAAGTCCGAGGTCATCCGGGTCTACCTGCCGCCGGACGCGAACACCCTGCTGTCGGTGGCGGACCACTGCCTGCGCAGCCGCGACTACGTCAACGTCATCGTCGCGGGCAAGCAGCCGGCGCTGCAGTACCTGTCGATGGACGACGCGATCGTCCACTGCACCAAGGGGATCGGGATCTGGGAGTGGGCCTCGACCGACGCCGGCGCCGAGCCGGACGTCGTCTTCGGCTGCGCCGGTGACGTCCCCACGCAGGAGGCGCTCGCGGCCGTCGACATCCTGCTCGGGTACTTCCCCGACCTCAAGGTGCGCTTCGTCAACGTCGTCGACCTCATGCGCCTGCAGGACGACACCGAGCACCCGCACGGCCTGTCGGACAAGGAGTTCGACGCGCTCTTCACCGCCGACAAGCCGATCATCTTCGCCTACCACGGCTACCCGTGGCTGATCCACCGGCTCACGTACCGGCGGAACAACCACCACAACCTCCACGTCCGCGGGTACAAGGAGGAGGGGACGACGACGACGCCGTTCGACATGTGCGTCATGAACCAGGTCGACCGCTACCACCTGGCGATCGACGCGATCGACCGGATGCCGCACCTCGGCGACCGGGCGGCGCACTACCGCCAGCAGCTCCAGGACGCGCTCATCCGGCACCGCCAGCACACCCGGACGACGGGCGAGGACCTGCCGGAGGTGGCGGACTGGGTGTGGACCCGCTGACGCACCTGACGACCCCGACCCCGCCCCCCCGGCCCGCCCGCCGGGGGCGCGGTCGCGTCCGGCCGCCCGGCGCTACAGGCTCGCGCTGAGCGAGTCGTCCTGCGCCAGCCGCGTCCCGTACCGCACGACGAAGGCGACGGCGACGAGGCCGACGGCGCCCGCGAGCCCGGCCACGACCTGCCGCCAGCCGGTCGTGAGGTCGGCGTTGAGCACGACGAGCGCGATGAGCCCCACCTGCACGAGGGCCGCGCCGAGGGTCGCCGTCGCGGCGGCGACGTACCCGGTCCCCCCGCGGCCGAGCACGGCGTGCAGCAGGGGCGCCAGGACGAGCAGCAGCGCGACGACGAACGTGCCGGCCAGCACCCCGCCGAGGCGGTACTGCGGGACGAACTCCTCGAGCACGCCCGTCGTCGTGAGCAGGGCCGCGGCCGCCGTCGCGACGGCCGTCACCGACGTGACGAGCGAGTCCTCGACGGTCCAGTCCGCCGGCCACGGCCGCCCGTCCCGGTGCTTGCGGAACCGCGATGCGGAGGCGAGCGCCCCGCAGAACGCCAGGGCGATCGCGACGACGCCACCGCCGACGTAGACGGCCGCCCGCGTCGAGCGGCGGGCGGTGAACGCCGTCGTGGCCGGCTGCGTGCCGGCGACCGTCACCAGGGCGGTGCCCCCGGCGGCGTCACCACGGTCGAGCGCCACGTCGGCCGACACGACGCAGAGCCCGCCGTCCTGCTGCGGGTCGTCGTCGCGCACCGTGGCGACGGCGCCGGTCCCCGGCGCGCCCGGCGGGCGGTCGCCGACGAGCGTGACCGTCGTCGCCGGGCAACCGCTCGCGCTGTCGGGCGGACGGACGACCACCCTGACCCGGGCCGTCAGGTCCGTGTCCCCGAGCAGGTGCTGCCAGCCCCCGGCGGCGTGCACGACCAGCCCGGTGTCCGGGCCGACCACCTCGGTCGAGCCGCCCCCGTCGTCGGCCGGTGCGGCGGGCGCCGTCGCGGCGGCCGGCGCGCCCGGCGCCTCCTGGGCCGCCGCGGCGGCCGGCACCACCGCGACACCTCCAGCCAGCAGCAGCGCGGCACGACGCGTGCGCATGATCACGGCACGTCCCCCCTTCGTCGACCCGTCGACACCGGCCCGTCCGGTATGTCCGCCAAGGAGCCCGCGCCCGGCCCGGGTGATACCCGGTCTCAGACGACGGGGACCAGGGTGGCGAGGAGGAGGAAGACGACCGGGGCGGTCGGCAGCAGGGAGTCGAGCCGGTCCATGAAGCCGCCGTGGCCCGGGAGGATCGCGCCCATGTCCTTGATGCCGAGGTCGCGCTTGAGCAGCGACTCGGACAGGTCGCCGAGCGTCGCGGTGACGACGGTCGCCGCGCCGACGGCGGCGCCGGCCCACCACGG
>JBQGCR010000178.1:0-8754 GCA_052038585.1 Kineosporiaceae bacterium | reverse complement strand
GACTTGTTGAAGCCCTCGAACTCGTTGACGTTGCGGCCGTCGTGCGCCACCGAGATGCGGGCGCCCTTGCACGCGTCGTGCGACGAGCCGCCGCCGATCGACACGAACGAGTCGCACTTGTTCTCCTGGTACAGCGCCACGGCGTCCATGACGTTGTAGTCCTTGGGGTTGGACTCGACCTTGTCGTACACGACGACCTCGAGCCCGTGGTACTTCATCGACTCGGCGATGTTGTGGACGATGTCGGTGCCGCGCAGCCCGCTCGTCATGATGAGCGTGCGGCGGAAGCCCAGCTTGAGCGCCTCCGGGCCGATCATCTCGTAGGCGCCGGGGCCCATGAGGGCGCGCGGGAACGGGTGGAACTCCTTGATGGGGAACGGCTTGAGCAGCTCGTCGACCTGCATCGCACAAGTCCTCTCGAACGGGAAGGGTGACCTGCGGGGCACCTCGTGGCGGGACCGTAACCACCGCCGTCCCGCCGCCGGAAGGTGTGACGGCGAACACTGGACCGATGCCGTCCGGGCAGGCGGGCGGCACCTGCCCGATCGGGCAGGTCCCCGCGGTCGAGAGGCCAGTGGCGTAAGGGTCCGGTAAGGCCGCGCGGCGCCGGACGGCGGTGGGATGAGGCGTCCGACCCCCCCTCGAGACGGAGCCCGCCATGACCGACCTGCCCTCTCCCCGCGCGATCTCCCGGCGCGCCGCGCTCGCCGCGGCCGGCGCGCTCGCGCTGACGTCGGCCGCAGGCCCGGCCGCGTCGGCCACGGCGTCCGGCGCGACGACGGCGCCGTCCCCGGCCGGCGCCGTCTTCGTCCAGCTCAACGCCGAGAGCGGCAACCGGGTCGCCGCCTACCACCGGGCCCCCGACGGGCGGCTGTACCTCACCGGCCGCTACGGCACCGGCGGCCTCGGCGGCACGACCGTCGACGCCCCGGTCGACGCCCTCGCCTCGCAGGACTCGCTCGTCGTCGCGGGCGGCGGCCGCGTGCTCGTCGCGGTGAACGCCGGCAGCGACACGGTGACGACCTTCGCCGCGAACGGCTCGAAGCTGCGTCGCACCGGCATCGTCCCGGCCGGGGGACGGTTCCCGGTGAGCATCGCGGTGCGGGGCGACCTCGTGTACGTGCTCTCGGCCGGCGGGTCCGGCGCGGTGAGCGGGTTCCGGCTCCGGGGCGCGCGGCTGGTCCCGCTCCCGGGCTCGACGCGCAGCCTCGGCCTCGCCAACGCCGACGTGCCGCGGTTCATCACCGCCCCCGCGCAGGTGGGGATCAGCCCCGACCGCCGGGCGCTCGTCGTGACGACGAAGGCGAACGGCACGGTCCTCGGCTTCGGGCTCGACGCCGACGGGCTGCCCGCCGCGGCGCCGGTCGTCACCACCTCGGCCGGACCGGTGCCCTTCTCGTTCGTCTGGACCGGCCGCCGGACGCTGCACGTCACCCAGGCCGGGGACGGCCGGATCGCCTCGTACGCGGTCGGCCGCGACGGCGCGGCGACGCTGCGCGGCACCTCCGCACCGAGCGGCGGGGCGGCGCTGTGCTGGGTCGTCGCGGTCGCCGGCGGCCGGCTCGTCGGGGCCAACACCGGCTCGGGGACGCTGTCGTCCTGGACGGTGCGGGACGGCGTCGCGACGCTCGCCGTGCCGGTCGCGGCCGAGCCGGGCGGCGCCCCGATCGACCTCGCGACGAGCCGCGACGGGCGCTTCCTCTACTCCCAGAACCCCGCGAACGGCACGGTCGACGTGCTGCGGGTCGACGGCGGCCGGCTCGTGCCGGTCCAGACGGTCACGGGGCTGCCGGTCTACGACGGCGGGGGGATGGAAGGCATCGCCGCGACCTGACAGGCTGCGCCCGTGACCGGTCCGCAGGCGGTGGGCGACGGCGCCCGGGTGCTCGTCGTCGAGGACGACCCCACCGTGCGCGACGTCGTCGCGGCCTACCTGCGGGCCGCGGGCCTGGCCGTCGAGGAGGCCGCGGACGGGGTGTCCGCCCTGGCCGTGGCCTCCTCGCGCCCGCCGGACCTCGTCGTGCTCGACCTCATGCTCCCGGGGCTCGACGGCCTCGAGGTGTGCCGGCGGCTGCTCGAGCGCCGTCCGGACCTGCCGGTCGTCATGCTCACGGCCCTCGGCGAGGAGGAGGACCGCATCGCCGGCCTCGAGACGGGCGCCGACGACTACGTCGTCAAGCCCTTCAGCCCGCGCGAGCTCGTGCTGCGGGTCCGGGCCGTGCTGCGCCGCAGCGGGTTCGACGCCGGCGACACCGCCGCACGGCCCGTCCGGCGGGTCGTCGCCGGGGACCTCGTCGTCGAGCCGGCGGCCCGGACCGCCCAGCGGGCCGGTGAGCGGCTCGCGCTGACCGCCCGCGAGCTCGACCTCCTCGTGCACCTCATGACCCACCCGGGGAGGGCGTTCACCCGGGCGCAGCTACTGCGTTCGGTGTGGGGCTGGGACTTCGGGGACGACTCCACGGTGACCGTCCACGTGCGAAGGCTCCGCGAGAAGGTCGAGCCCGACCCGTCGCGACCGACGCGGATCGTCACCGTGTGGGGCACCGGCTACCGCTGGGAGGGCTGACGTGCCGACCCTCGTCGAGGTGGTGCTGCTCGCCGTCGCGTGGTCCGGGACGGCGGGGGCCGTGGGGCTGCTCCTGCTCCGCCGGGACCCCGGACGCTCGGTGCGGTCGGCGCTCGTCGGCGTCGCGCTGCTCACCGTGGCCACCGTCTGCGCCGGCGTCGTGGGCACCGCGCGGGCGATGTTCCTGTCGCCGCACGACCTCGGCGTCGTCCTCCAGGTGGCCGCGGTGGCCGCCGTCGTCGCCCTCGTCGTCGCCCTCGTCGCGGGGCGTGCGGTCGTCCGCGACGTCGCGCTGGTGCGCGACCGGGCGGTCGCTCTCGACGGGTCGGCGGACGACGACGGCGCCGCGCGCCCCGTCCTGCGCGAGCTGCGGGACGTCCACGACGAGCTGACCGCCACCCGGCGCCGGCTCGTCGCGGCGCGCGACCGGGAGCGGACGCTCGAGGCCTCGCGCCGCGAGCTCGTCGCCTGGGTGAGCCACGACCTGCGGACCCCGCTCGCCGCCCTGCGCGGGCTCGCCGAGGCGCTCCAGGACGACGTCGCGCCGGACCGCCCGCGCTACCTGCGGCAGATGGTCAGCGAGGTCGACCGGCTCTCCGGGCTCGTCGACGACCTCTTCGAGCTGAGCCGCATCCAGGCGGGCACGCTGCGGGTCGACCGGCAGCCGGTCGACCTCGCGAGCCTCGTCGCCGGCGTGACCGACCCCGGGGCGGGCACCGGGCCGCCGGCGCCGGTCGTCGTCGATGCGGACCCGCGGACCGTGCTCCGCGCGGTGCGCAACCTCGTCGAGAACGGCCGGCGCTACGGCGGCGGGGTTCTGGACGTGGACGTGGCGGTCCGCGGCGACGAGGCCGTCGTCGCCGTCACGGACGCCTGCGGCGGCATCGACCCCGCCGACCTCGACAAGCTCTTCGAGCCGGGCTGGCAGGGCAGCACGTCTCGCAGCGCCGGCGGCTCCGGCGGGCTCGGGCTCGCGATCGCCCGCGGGATCGCCCGCGCGCACGGGGGCGACGTCGTCGTCCGGTCCGTGCCCGGCGGCTGCCGCTTCGAGCTCACTTTGCCGCGCTGAGCCGCCGCGCGCTCAGCGGGTGCGGCTCAGGCGCGGACGGCCGGCACGGCGACGCCCAGCTCGACCCCCTCGGCGTCGACGTCCGTCAGCGCGGTGACGAGGTAGAGCTCGGCCATCGACCACGCACCGGTCCCGCAGAAGACGCGGGAGCCGACGGCGGCGGTCCCCTCCCACACCCGGCCGTCGAGCGGCCCGCCGCGCAGCACGAGCCGGCGGGAGGCGGGGGAGAAGCGGCGGTACTCGTTGCGTCGCGCGTCGGCGGCCCGGCCGCCGGACGGCGTGCCGGCCGTCACCGGCGTGCCGTCGCGTTCGAGGCGGCACCGGACTCGGGGGCGGAGCGAGCGCGCTTGTCCGCCCGCTTCTCCTTGATGCTCTTCGTCGTCTTCGCGGTCTTGCTCTGGCGGGGGGACTTGTCGCTCACGGCGGTGGTCCGTTCCGGCACGCCGAAGGGCGGCCTGGACGAGGGGCAGGCGGCGGCGGGGGGTTCGACCCTTCGGGAGCCCTGCGCCGACCGGAGGTTGGTCCTGACGCGCACGCCTGTCCTGCCATGCTAGGCCAGGGCGTCGGGACGTGCGTCCACCCTGCGCTCCACCTCGTCGAGCAGCAGCCGCAGCGCGAGGTCGAAGGCGTCGTGGTCGACCCGCGGCCGGTCGGTGGCGCGGAGCGTGGCCCGCAGCGCCGGCAGGTCGTCGTGGACGGCGTCGTCGGCGTCGGCGAAGGCGTCGATGAACAGGTCGACCGTCGAGCCGAGGACGGCGAAGTCGAGGACGGCGAGCACCTCCATGACCTGCTCGGTGGGCAGCCCGACCCGGGCGAGCGCGGCGGAGGCCGCCTCGTAGACCCCGAGCGCGGTCCGGTTGACCATCGGCCGCCGGGTGACCAGGCCGATGGCGTGCGGGTGGCGCAGGAAGGCGGCCCGGTAGGAGGCGGCGAAGGCCTCGAACGCCGCGCGCCAGTGCCCGGGCCGCGCGTCGTCGAGCAGCGAGACGTCGATCTCCCGGTCGACGAGCTCGTGGACGAGGTCGACGATCTCGTCCTGGCTGCGGACGTGGTTGTACAGCGAGGGGGCCTGGACACCGAGGTGCCGGGCGATCGTCCGCATGCCGACGCCGGAGGGGCCCTCGCGGTCGAGGAGGTCGAGCGCGGCCCGGGCGATCTGGTCGCGGTCGAGCAGGCGGCGCGGCGGCCGTCCCATGTTTCACCTCCCGGAAACAGGTTCTGCCCTCAGAACCCTTGCCACCGTATAACTACCAGCGTTAGTTTTCCGGGCGTCCCGCTTCCACCCGCCGTGCTCCACCACCGCACCGGGAGACGCCATGACCACGTCCTCAGCCCCGCGCACCCCGACCGACGGCGACCCGCACGTCGAGGCCCTCCAGCCGCCCGGGATCGAGCTGCACTCGATCGACTTCGTGCCGGACTCCGAGCGGCACGGGGAAGTCTCGCACCTCGGCGCGATCTGGTTCGTCGGCAACATCAACCTCACCGCGATGGCCACCGGCATCACGGCCCTGAGCTTCGGCGCGAGCCTCGGCTGGACCGTCGTCGCGACGGTGCTGGGCTCGCTCTTCGGCACGTTCTTCATGGCGTTCCACTCGGCGCAGGGCCCGCAGCTCGGGCTGCCGCAGCTGGTCCAGAGCCGCCCGCAGTTCGGCTACCTCGGCGCCGCCGTCACCGTCTGGGTCTTCGCGCTCGTCAACTACGTCGCCTACAACACCTCCGACGCGCTGCTGTCCGGCGACGCCTTCCACGAGCTCGTCGGGCTGGACCGCAGCGCGGGCTACTTCGTCGCCGCGGCGATCGCCGCCGTCATCGCGCTCTTCGGCTACCGCTGGATCCACCGGATCAACCGGGTGCTCACGTGGCCCATGGTCGTCCTCATGGTCGCCTTCACCGCGGCCGCCTTCGGCAGCTCCGGCGTCCCCGCGAGCGCCTTCGCGCTCGGTGACTTCGACGCCCCGTCGTTCATGACGGTCTTCGTCATCGTCGCCGGTTTCCAGCTCGGCTGGGCGCCGTACGTCTCGGACTACTCCCGGTACCTGCCCGCCACGGTCGGGGTGCGCTCGACGTTCTGGTGGACCTACCTGCCGAGCGGCCTGTCCGGCATCTGGGTCTTCAGCCTCGGGGCCGTCGCCGCCGCCGCGGCACCGGACGCGGCGACGCCCATCGCGGCGTTCAAGGCGCTCGGCGACGGCCTCGTCCGCGGCTTCGGCACGGTCGCCGTCGCCGGGCTGCTCGTCGGACTGCTGGCCGTCATGGCGATCAACCAGTACGGCGGCATGATGTCGATGATCTCGATCCGGGACTCGGTCAAGCCGGTCGAACCGTCCCGGCGGGTGCGCGTCGTCGGCATCGCCGTCATGTTCGTCCTCGTCTGGGGGACGGCCCAGTTCGTCGGCGTCGAGCGGTTCAACACCTTCTACGGCAACGTCCTCATCTTCCTCGCCTACCTCTTCACGCCGTGGACGGCGATCAACCTCGTCGACTTCTTCTTCGTCCGGCGCGGGGTCTACTCGATCCGCGAGATGTTCAACCCCGAGGGGATGTACGGCCGGTGGGGCTGGCGCGGCAACGTCGCCTACCTCGTGACGATCGTCGTCATGGTGCCCTTCATGGTGACGACGCCGTTCACCGGCTTCGCCGCCACGGCGCTCGGCGGCGTCGACGTCTCGATCTTCGTCGGGCTGCCGCTCGCCGGGCTGCTCTACTGGTGGTTCTGCAGCGACCTCGACCTGGCCGCCGAGCGGCGGGTCGTCGAGGAGGAGGGGCTGCTCCGTGTCGGTCACTGAGACCCCGAACCTCGTCGTCACCGGCGCCCGCGTCCGCTGCGGCGCAGGCGAGTTCGTCGACGGGCTCGCCGTCACCGGTGGCCGCATCTCGGCCCTGGGGACGGCCGCGGAGGTGCGCGCCCTGGCCGGCCCGCGCACCCGCGTCGTCGACGCGCCGGGCCGGCTCGTCCTGCCCGGCTTCCAGGACAGCCATGTCCATGCGCCCTTCGCCGGCCGCAACCGGCTCCGGGTGTGGCTCAACGACCTCGCCGGTCGGACGGCGTACCTCGACGCGGTCGCCGCCTACGCCGCGGCGAACCCCGACGAGCCGTGGGTGCTCGGCGGCGGCTGGGCGATGGAGTACTTCCCCGGCGGCACCCCGAGCCGGGCCGACCTCGACGCCGTCGTCCCCGACCGTCCGGTCTTCCTCTTCAACCGCGACGTCCACGGGGCGTGGGTGAACTCCCGCGCCCTCGAGCTCGGCGGCATCACGCGGGACACCCCCGACCCCGCCGACGGGCGGATCGAGCGGGACGCCGACGGGGAGCCGCAGGGGACCCTGCACGAGGGTGCCGCCTACTCGTTCAACGACCGCGTCGTCCCGGTGCCGACGCGGGCCGAGTGGGAGGCGTCGATCCTCGAGGGCCAGCGCCACCTGCACTCGCTCGGCATCACCGGCTGGCAGGACGCGTGGGTGACGCCCGCGACCCTCGACGCCTACCGCGTCCTCGCCGCGGACGGCCGGCTCACCGGCCGCGTCGTCGGCGCGCTGTGGTGGGACCGGCACCGCGGGCTCGACCAGGTCCCGGAGTTCCTCGAGCAGCGCGAACGCGCCTCGGGCACCGACCGGTTCTTCCCGACGACCGTGAAGATCATGACGGACGGCGTGCTGGAGAACTACACCGGCGCGCTCCTCGAGCCCTACTGCGACGGGTGCGGCGGGCACACGTCCAACCACGGCCTCTCGTACGTCGAGCGCGACCTGCTCGCCGCCGCCGTGACCGAGCTCGACCGGCTCGGGTTCCAGGTGCACATGCACGCGATCGGCGACCGGGCCGTCCGGAACGCGCTCGACGCGGTCGAGGCGGCGCGGGACGCCAACGGGGTCAACGACCTTCGGCACCACATCGCCCACGTCCAGGTGGTCCAGCCGGAGGACGTCCCGCGCTTCGCCGCCCTCGGCGTCGTCGCGAACTGCCAGACGTACTGGGCGCAGACCGAGCCGCAGATGGAGGAGCTGACGATCCCGGTCCTCGGGCGGGACCGCGCCGACCTGCAGTACCCGTTCGAGGGGATCCGGCGGGCCGGGGCGCGCCTGGCGATGGGCAGCGACTGGTCGGTGACGACGGCGAACCCGCTGGAGCAGCTCGAGGTCGCCGTCACCCGGGTCGACCCGGAGAACCGCGGCAACGCGCCGTTCCTGCCCGAGGAGCGGCTCCCGCTCGACGTCGCGGTCGACGCCTTCACCGCCGGCTCGGCGTACGTCAACCACGACGACGACGGCGGCCGGATCGCCCTCGGCGCCCGGGCCGACCTCGCGGTGCTCGACGTCGACGTCTTCGCCCCCGGGTACGCCACGGCCGACAAGGCGCCGCTCGCGGACGCCTCCGTGGAGCTCACCGTCGCCGGCGGCCGGGTCGTGTTCGAGCGGGACGCGTGAGGCTGACGCCCCAGGAGCGCGACCGGCTCCTCGTCGCCTCCGCCGCCGCGCTCGCGCGGCGGCGGTGGGAGCGCGGGCTGCGGCTCACGGTCCCCGAGACGGTCGCGCTGGTCGCCGACTGCGCGATCGAGGCGGCCCGGGACGGCTGCCGGCTCGCCGAGGCGGTCGAGCGGGCGCGGTCCCTCCTCGGGCCGGACGACGTGCTGCCCGGCGTCGCCGACGTCGTCACGCAGGTCCGGGTGGAGGCCGTCTTCGACGACGGCACCCGCCTCGTCGTCGTCCCGGACCCCGTCGGCGGGGGCGGGCTCGGCGACCTCGCGCCGGGTGCCGTCCTCGCGTCCCCGGCGGGTCCCGCTGCGCCGGAGCGGGATCGTGTCGTCGTCCGGGTCGTCAACACCTCCTCGGTGCCGGTGAGCGTCACGTCGCACTGGCACTTCCTCGAGGCGAACCCGCGACTGCGCTTCGACCGGGCGGCGGCCTACGGCCGGCGGCTCGACGTCGACGCCGGGTCCGCCGTCCGCTTCGACCCCGGCGTGCCCGTCGACGTGAAGCTCGTGCCGATCGGGGGGACGCGGGTCGTCGTCGGCTTCGCCGGGCTCGTCGACGGCCCGCTCGACGACCCGGCCGTGCGGGCCGAGGCCCTGCGCCGCGTCGCCGAGTTCGGGTACCTCGACGCCCCGGGCGCCGCTCC
>JBQGCR010000177.1:0-1763 GCA_052038585.1 Kineosporiaceae bacterium | reverse complement strand
CGTCGCGGACGTCGAGCCGGACGGCGGACCGCTCGCGGCGCTCGACGACGTCGTCGACCGCTTCTTCGGCGAGCCCAACGACCTCGTCGTACCGACCGCCGGGGCCGCGGCCCTGCCGGGCCTGCCGGCCGGGGGGACGCTCGTCCTGCCGCAGGCCCCGGTCGTCACCCACACCGGCTACTTCCGGGACCCGAGCGTGCGGGCCGAGCTCGCGCGCCGGCTCGGCTGACCCGCCGGGCCGGGTCAGGCGCGCTCGGCCAGGCCCCGGACGAGGGCGGCCTGGCCGCAGTGCTGGAGGCAGTCGGACAGCACGCTGACGAGCCGGACCGCCGCCGTCACCGGCGGGTCCCACGAGCGGTCGACGACGGCGGCGAGGGCGTCGTCGTCCGCCTCGCCCACCCACCGGACCGTCCGGGCGTGCACGTCCGCCTGGTAGCCGCGGAGCAGGTCGGCGCTCGCGACGACGGCCGCGACGTCGGCGGCGGTGTGCCCGTAGCCGGTGTCGTCGGGCCCGAGGGGGAGGGCGAACCGCTCGGCCCACGTCTCGTGCCAGGCCTGGGGGCGGTGGGCGAGGGCCGCCACGTGGTCGTCCTCGACCCGGGTGAGGTGCCAGACGAGCCAGGCGACCGTGTTCGCCTCGCCGTCGGCGCGCCAGGTGAGGGTCGGCGCGGCCACGCCGTCGAGGACGGCCTCGACCTCGGACTGCACGCGGTCGAAGGCGTCGAGGAGGATCCCGGTCAGGGTGCTGGAGGGCTGCACCGCCGGTCCGTACCCGGCGCGCTGCCCGGCGAACCGGCTCAGCGGCGCGGGTTGGCCCGCTGGGTCGGCGGGGCCGAGAGCGGGTCCTCCGGCCACGGGTGGCGCGGGTAGCGGCCGCGCAGGTCCGCCCGGACGCCGGGGTAGCCCGTGCGCCAGAACGACTCCAGGTCGCTCGTCACGGCGACCGGCCGTCCGGCGGGGGAGAGCAGCCGCAGGACGAGCGGGCGCCCGGCGACCCGCGGCGCCCGCGTCCAGCCGAAGACCTCCTGCACCTTGACCGGCAGCGCCGGCGCGTCCGGGTCGTCGTAGTCGACGGCGACCCGGGAGCCGCTCGGCACCTCGACGCGCTCGGGGGCGACGTCGTCGAGCGTCGCCGCGAGCCGCCAGCCGGCGAGGGAGCGCAGCGCCGTGACGAGGTCGACCCGCCGCAGGTCGGCGCGGGACCGCGCGCCCGACAGGTCGAGGTGGGCGAGCAGGCTCTCGTCGTCGACGGCGGGCCACGGCTCGCCGAGACCGGACCGGCACGCGGCGAGCCGCCGGCGCAGCGCCCTGGCGGGACCGGTCCACGAGAGCAGGTCCAGCCCCTCGCGCCGCAGCCCCTCGGCGACGGCGGCCCGGACGGCGTCGGGGTCGGGGTGCGTGGCGGGACGCTCCTCGAGGACGACGGCGCCCAGCCGTACGACGTGCCGGGCGCGCACGTCGCCGTCGGCCCAGCGGACGTCCTCCTCCTCGACCACGAGGTGGGCCCCGACCTCTCGGGCGGTCGCCTCGTCGACCGGCACCGCGGCACGGACCCTGGCGTCACGGCGGCCGGGCGGCCGGTCCGCGACGGCCACGGCGAGCCACGGCGCCTCCCGTAGGGCGCTGCCCTCGGCGAGCTCGGCCGCCGTGCCGGAGGCCATGAGGTAGGACCGGCCGCCGGCGGCGCGCCGCCGCGCGAGGCGCTCGGGGATGGCCAGGCCGACGACGACGCCGGCGGCGAGGTCGGCCGGGAACGGTTGCGC
>JBQGCR010000176.1:0-2555 GCA_052038585.1 Kineosporiaceae bacterium | reverse complement strand
GACCGTGCGGGTCGTCGACGGGCCGGACGGCACGTCGTCCTTCACGTCGGACGAGGGCACCCCGGTCCCCGGCGGCGGGGCGGCGGTGGCGCGGACGCCCGCCGTCACCCACCTGCTCGCGGACGGGAGCACGACGACCCGACTCGCCGTGCACGCACCCGGCGCGGCGCTGGTGCAGTACGGGTTCAGCGCTCGCGGGACCGGTCTCGCGCTCGTGGCGAGCGCGCCCGTCGACGCCGAGGGCTTCGCGCTCCTCGACGTGCCTCGCGGCCTCAGCGGCGACGCCCGCGAGTACGCCGTCGTCCTGCTCGACCGCGCCGGCCGCGAGCTGGGCCGTGTGCCGGCCTACCCGCAGGTCACGGACCTCCTCGCGCGGGAGGTCGACGGACCGGTCAGCGACGGCTGACGGCGCCGTCGAGCGCGGCGTCGTAGCGCCGCAGGACGAGGTCGGCGAGCAGCGGGTGCGGGGCGAGCGGGTCGGAGACGACGTCGGCCCCGACCCGCTGCAGCCGGTCGGCGAAGAAGCCCGGCGCGAGCAGGTAGTTCGCGACGACGACCCGACGGGCCCCGGCGGCGCGGGCGGCGGTGACGGCGTCCGCGACGGGCGGCCGCGCGGCCGAGAGGTACGCGGGCGTGACCGGCGAGCCGAGACGTCCGGCGAGGGCGCCGGCGACCTCCTCGACGTCCCGGACGGCCCGCGCGTCGCTCGACCCGGCGGCCGCGAGGACGACGCCGTCGCCGTCGCGCACGCCGCCGGCGGCCGACAGCCGGTCGACGAGGACGTCGACGAGCGCGTCGTCCGGCCCGAGCGCGTCGGCCGCGGCCGAGAGACCGCCGGACGCCGCGACGGCCTGCGCCACGTCGGTGTGGACGTGGTAGCCCGCCGACAGCAGCAGGGGGACGACGACGCTGCGCCGGCCCTGCCCGGACACCCGCGCGACGACGTCCGGCAGCGCCGGCTTCGGGCCGTCGCCGCTCGCCGCGAGCACCTCGAGACCCGGCCGCAGGGCGGCGACGGCGAGCCGGACGCGCGCGAGCGCGCGGCGGCCCGCGGGGTCGCCCGTCCCGTGGCCGACGGCGACGAGGACCGGTGCGGCGGAGGCGGTCACGAGCCGGTGGTCGCGAGCCGGTACCCGCGCTTGACGACGGTCTCGACGACGCCGGGCCGGCCGATCCCCGTCCGCAGCCGGCCGACCGCGACCTCGACGGCGTGCAGGTCCGCCGCGCCGGGCAGGCTCGCGAGGAGCCGCTGGCGGTCGACGACCTCGCCGGGACGGCGGGCGAGCGCCCGCAGCACGGCGAGCGGCACGGGGGACAGGGCGAGCGGCTGCCCGTCGAGCGTGGCGGCCTGGCCGCGCAGGTGGAGAACGCCTGCGGGCGTGGTGATCTCGCGCACCCGCTCGGTCGCGAGGTGGTCCGAGACCGCCCGCACGAGCGCGCCGAGCCGGTACCGGTCGGGGACGACCGGCGTGCAGCCGACGGCCTCGAGCGGCCCGGCGGTCACCGGGCCGACGCACGCGGGGACGACGTCGGTGCGCAGCGCGTCGACGACCGCGTCGAACCGGCCGGCCTCCCGGGCGGCGTCGAGGAAGGCCTGGCTGCCCGGGGCGCTGGTGAAGACGACGGCGTCGACGGTGTGCGCGCACGTCGCCTCGATCGCCCGCGCGACAGCGGCGGGCTCCGGCGAGGGTCCCCACCGGTAGACGGGCACCCGGACGACGTCGGCGCCGGCGTCGACGAGCCGGGCGAGCAGGTCCTCGTCCGGCAGGCCGTGCTGCTGGACGGCGATCCGCCGGCCCGCCACGCCCTCGGCGAGCAGGTGCTCGACCACCTCCGCCGTCGTCTCGGACCGCGCCGCCCACGCCTCGGACAGCCCCGCCGCCCGCACGGCGCCCTTGCCCTTGGGGCCGCGGACGAGGATCCGCGCGGCGCCGAGGACGGCGAGCAGGTCCTCGGCGGCGCCCGCGGCGTCGGCGGCCTCGATCCAGCCGCGCAGGCCGATCGCCGTCGTGACGACGACGTCGTCCGGCGGGTGCGCGACGAGCTCGGCCGTCACCGCCTGGAGCACCTCGTCGCGCTCGATCGGCACGATCCGCAGGATCGGCGCGCGGAGCACGGTGGCCCCGCGGCGCTCGAAGGCGGTGGCGAACTCCTCGACCCGGCGGTCGGAGGTCAGGACGATCGAGAACCCCACGAGCTGGCCCGCCGAGCTGGTCGTCACGCGGCTCCCCTCCGGCTCACCCCGTCGCGGGGACGGTGTCGGACACCGGAGAATCTACCGTCCGGCGGGCGGTGGGGTCGTCGGCGAGGGCCGCGACGGCCCCGACGACGACGACGGCGGGGGAGGCGACGGCCCGCGCCCGGGCCGCGGCGGCGAGGCCGGCGAGCGGCGCCGTCGTCGTCCGCTGCTGCGGCGTCCAGCCCTGCTCGACCACCGCGGCGGGCGTCGCCGGGTCCTGCCCGGCCGCGAGCAGGCCCGCGACGAGGCCGTCGAGCTGCGCGACGCCCATGAGGACGACGAGCGTCCCGCCGAGCGCGACGGCGCCCGCGAGCCG
>JBQGCR010000175.1:0-6264 GCA_052038585.1 Kineosporiaceae bacterium | reverse complement strand
CAGCTCGAAGGTGAAGGCCTTGACGATGTGCGTCTGCTCGACCTCGGTCTGGCTCACCCAGAACTGGCGGGCCTGGCTGTAGTGGTCGGCGAAGAGCTCGGCCCGGGCCCGGTGCTTCGTGCCGGACTCGACGACCGGCGTCGGGACGAAGCCGCGCTGCGGGTCCTCCCGCGGGCCGCCCTCGTCGCCGAGCCAGGAGTTCGGCTCGTAGTTCGCCCGGCCGCGCGGGTTGTGCATCGCCATGTGCCCGTCCTGCTGGAACGTCCGGACGGGCGACTTCGGCGCGTTGACCGGGATGTGGGTGAAGTTCGGGCCGCCGAGCCGCTTGAGCTGGGTGTCGAGGTAGGAGAAGTTGCGGCCCTGCAGGAGCGGGTCGTTGCTGAAGTCGATGCCCGGCACGACGTTCTGGGTGCAGAACGCGACCTGCTCGGTCTCGGCGAAGAAGTTGTCGACCACCCGGTCGAGGACGAGCTTGCCGACCCGGCGCACCGGCACGAGCTCCTCGGGGATGACCTTCGTCGCGTCGAGGACGTCGAAGTCGAACTCCTCGGCGAAGGCGTCGTCGAACACCTGGACGCCGAGCTCCCACTCCGGGAGGTCGCCGGAGCCGATGGCCTCCCACAGGTCGCGCCGGTGGAAGTCCGGGTCCGCGCCGCTGATCTTCACGGCCTCGTTCCACACGAGCGACTGCAGACCGGCCAGCGGCTTCCAGTGGAACTTGACGAACCGCGAGGACCCGTCGGCGGCGACGAGCCGGAACGTGTGGACGCCGAAGCCCTCCATGAACCGGAACGAGCGCGGGATCGCCCGGTCCGACATCGTCCACATGAGCATGTGGGTGGACTCCGGGGACAGGGAGACGAAGTCCCAGAAGTTGTCGTGCGCCGTCTGCGCCTGCGGGAAGCCGCGGTCCGGCTCCTGCTTCGCCGCGTGGACGAGGTCGGGGAACTTCATCGCGTCCTGGATGAAGAAGACCGGGATGTTGTTGCCGACGAGGTCCCAGTTGCCCTCGCGGGTGTAGAGCTTGACGGCGAAGCCGCGGACGTCGCGGGCGACGTCGGAGGAGCCCTTGTTGCCGGCGACGGTCGAGAACCGCACGAACGCCGGCGTCCGCTCCCCCGCGCGCTGGAACAGGTCGGCGCGCGTGAGCTCCGGGATCGCCTCGTACGTCTCGAAGTACCCGTGCGCGCCGAAGCCGCGCGCGTGGACGACCCGCTCGGGGATCCGCTCGTGGTCGAAGTGGAACATCTTCTCGCGGAAGTGGAAGTCCTCGAGCAGCGTCGGCCCGCGGTCGCCGATCTTCAGGCTGTTCTGGTCGTCGGCGACGGGGATCCCCTGCGCCGTCGTCAGCGTCGGACGGTCACCGCCGGCGACCTGGTGGGTCTCGCCCCCCGCGCCCCGCTGCACCTGCTCCGTCCCGTACGTCACGTCCTCGAGCGCTGCGCCCGTGGAACCCTGGCCCGTCGTGTCTGTCATGCGCGTTTCGTACCCGAGGGTGTGATCGGCTATTCCGGACGCGCAGGTCGTGCGGACGATCAGCCGCGGCGGGCCACGAGCGGCGCCTGCCCCACGTAGAGGCCCTGCTCGAGGACGTCGACGACGAACGCCGCGAGGTCGGCCCGGCTCACCGACGTCCGGCGCGGCGACGTGCTCGCGTGGTGCTCGACGGCGCCGGTCGCCGGGCCGTCGACGAGACGCGGCGGGCGGACGAGCGTCCAGTCCAGGGACGACGCCGCCCACGTGGCGCGCTCGTGCTCCTTGGCCTGGGCGGCGTCGCCGCCGACCCGGTGGATGATCCCGGAGATCAGCCGGTCCCGCAGCGACTTGCGGTCGCCGGGCACGTCGACGCCGGCGCCGCTCACCCCGACGAAGCGGCGGACGCCCGCGGCGCGCATCGCGGCGACGAGCACCGGCGCGCTCTCGCGGTGCAGCGTCCGGTCACCCTTCCTCGGCCCGAGCGCGGAGACGACGGCGTCGACCCCGGCGACGGCAGCCGTCACGGCCCCGGCGTCCCGGACGTCACCGGCGAAGGGGACGACGGCGTGCCCCCGCCGCCCGAGCTCGTCGGCGACGAGCCGGCCCGTGCGTCCCCGCGCCCCGAGCAGCAGGACCCTCATCGCACCCCACCGCCCACCGGCCGGCCGGTCCACGCCGCCTTCTCGCGGACCGCGACGTCGCGCAGCGTCGCGGGCGCCCGACCGGTGACGGTGCGGACGTCGTCCGTCAGCGAGTCCGCGAGACCGAGCCGCGCGGACGTGTAGATGCCGGTGGTCACCGCGACCATCCCCCAGGCCATCGCGAGGTCGCGGTGCGCGTGCCGGGCCCAGCGCACGATCCCGCTGCTGTCGTAGCGGACCGGCCGCCCGAGCACCTCGGTGAGCGTCGCCGCGACCTCGTCGTACGTCAGCGCCTCAGGGCCGGTCGGCGTCCACGCCCTCCCCGCGTGCGGGTCGGGGTCGGCGAGGACGGCCGCGGCGACGGCGGCGACGTCGTGCGCGTCGACGAACGCCGTCCGGCCCCGCCCCGCGGGCAGGACGAGCCGGCCCGCGACGACGTCCGGGGCGTGCACGCCGGTGAGGTTCTGGACGAAGAACGACGGCCGCAGGACCGTCCACGCCAGGCCGCTGCCGCGCAGCCAGCGCTCGACCTTCGCGTGCGGCAGGACGGGGAGCCGGTCCGCGCCCTGCACGGAGAGCAGGACGGCGTGCCGGACGCCGGCGTCGCGCGCCGCGGCGAGGAAGGGCAGCAGGTCGCGGCGGACGTCGGAGACGTCCGGCGGGCGGACGACGAAGACCCGGTCCACGCCGGCGAGGGCACCGGCCCACGTCTCGCGGCGGGTGAGGTCGAACGTCACGTGGTCCGGGCGCGGGGTCCGCGACACCGCCGTGACGGGGACGCCCGTCGTGCGCAGGACCCGGACGACCTCACGGCCGACGGTGCCGGTCGCCCCGGTCACGAGCACCTTCGTGCCGGGCAGCGGAGGAACATCTGTACTGTGCATATGTGTACCGTACAGCCGTGGTCGCGAAGCGCAAGCCCCCGACGTCCGGGGCCGCCCTGCACGCGGTCGACGACGCCCTCGTCCGCCTGCGGCGGCTGTGGAGCCCGGGCCGCGCCGCGGCGGTCGCCCCGGACGGCACACCGGTCGAGATGTCGAGCCTGCTCGTCGTCGAGTCGGTGGCCCGGCGCGAGCAGGACGGGACGACGGCGAGCGTCGGCGACGTCGCCGCCTTCTGCGACGTCGAGGCCTCGACCGCGAGCCGCCTCGTCGACCGCGCCGTCCGCGCCGGGCTCGTCACCCGGGCCCCGTCCCGGGAGGACACCCGTCGCGCTGCGCTCACCCTGACCGACGCGGGCCGCGGCGTCCGGGACGCCGCGGTCGCCGTCCGGACCGGCTGGCTGACGGGCGTCCTCGCGGACTGGGACGCGGCCGACGTCGAGGCCTTCGCCGCCACCCTCACCCGCTTCGCCGCGGCCGTCGAGGCCGCCCCCGGAATGCGGACGCCCGGCCCCTAGGTTGTCGCGGTCATGGCGAAGAAGATGGTGCTCCACCCCGGCCCGAACCACCCGATCACCGTCAGCGACGCAGGCGTGCGCGTCGTCGTCCGCGTCGCCGGCCAGGTGCTCGCCGACAGCCGGTCCGCGCTCACGCTCCAGGAGTCGGACTACCCCGCGGTGCACTACATCCCCCGCGAGGACGTCGACATGAGCCTGCTCGAGCGGACCGACCACGAGAGCTACTGCCCCTTCAAGGGCGAGGCCTCGTACTACTCGATCCCGTCGGCCGGCGAGCGCGGCATCAACTCCGTGTGGACGTACGAGACGCCGTACGACGCGGTGACGCCGATCGCCGGCCATCTCGCCGTCTACACCAACCGGATGGACTCGGTGGAGGAGCTCCCGCTGTAGCGCTCGGGTGGCCGGGGACGCGCGGGGCCGTGACCATGTCGGCGTGGATCTCGCCGACTGGTTCCTCACCGCCGCGGAGCGTGCCAACCCGCACACGCGGATCGACGACGGCAAGCCCGCCGGCACGGCGTGGACCCGCGGCAACCGGGTGCGCGCGATCCCCCACGGCCGGCCGTACTTCGCCGAGCTCCACGAGCGGGTCGGCGCGCTCGGCCCGGGCGATCTCGTGTACTTCGCCGACTGGCGCGGCGACCCCGAGGAGCAGCTGACGGACGACGCCGGCTCCACCGTCGCCGCGACGCTCGCCGCCGCGGCCCGGCGCGGGGTCGAGGTCCGCGGGCTCGTGTGGCGCTCGCACCACCGCCGCCTGGGCTACCACGCCGAGAAGTCCCTGCGGATGGCCCAGCTCCTCGGCGAGGCCGGCGGGCAGTGCCTGCGCGACATGCGCGTGCGCACCCTCGGCGCCCACCACCAGAAGCTCGTCGTGCTGCGCCATAGGGACGACCCGACCCGCGACGTCGCCTACCTCGGCGGCATCGACCTGTGCGCGAGCCGACGGGACGACGCCGACCACCGGGGCGACCGCCAGGCGCAGCCGATGGCCGCCGTCTACGGGCCGACGCCCGCGTGGCACGACGTCCAGGTCGCCGTCCAGGGCCCGGCCGTCTTCGACGTCGAGACGACCTTCCGCGAGCGGTGGGAGGACTCCACGCCCCTGACGCTCCACCCGGGCCGCGGGCTGTCGTCCTTCCTGCGCGGCGAGGACCAGGCGCCCGACCCGCTCTCCCCGCAGCTGCCCCCGCCGCCGCCCGCGACCGACGAGGACGACGACGGCGCCCGCACCGCGGTCCAGGTGGTCCGCACCTACCCGGCGATCCTGCCCAAGGGCTACGACTTCGCCCCCGACGGCGAGCGCAGCATCGCCCTCGGCAACACCAAGGCGATCGCGCACGCCCGGCGCCTCGTCTACGTCGAGGACCAGTACTTCTGGTCCGAGGAGGTCGGCGAGCACTTCGCGACCGTGCTGCGTGCCAACCCGGAGCTGCGGCTCGCCGTCGTCATCCCGACCCTGCCCGACCTCGACGGGCCGCTCGGCCGCACCCCGATGCTCCACGCCCGACGGCTCGCGCTCGAGCCGGTGCTCGAGGCGGGCGGGGAGCGCGTGGCCGTCTTCGGGCTGACCAACGAGGCCGGGCTGCCGGTCTACGTGCACTCCAAGGTCTGCATCATCGACGACCGCTGGGCGAGCGTCGGGTCGGACAACCTCAACCGGCGCTCGTGGACGAGCGACTCCGAGGTCGCCGTCCTCGTCGTCGACGAGCGGGCCCTCGACGACGGCGACGGCGCACCCGCCCCGCCCGACGCCTTCGCCCCGACGCTGCGGCGCACGCTCGTCGCCGAGCACCTCGGCATCCCGCCGGAGAAGGTGCCCGAGGACCCGCACGACCTCTTCGACGCGATGGTCGCCTCGGCGGCCGCGCTCGACGCGTGGTTCGACGCCGCGCCGGCCGCGACCCGTCGGCTGCGGGCGGTCGCCGACGCCGTCGACGCCCGGACCCGCCGGCGCAGCGGCCACCGGGCCGACCGGGCCCGCTCCCGCGCGCTGTCCGCCGCGAGGTCGCTCGAGGCGCAGCGGGTCTCGGCCGGCCCGCGCCCGCCGGGCCGGCTACGCCGGCTCGGCCTGCCGGACCTCTCGCCCACCCAGCGGCGCTGGGCCGGGCTGCTCTACCAGCTCTACGACCCTGACGGCACGGTGCTGCGCGACGAGGACCTCGGGGACCTCACGACGCCGGACGTGCAACCCTGACGGCCCGGCGCCGGCGGAGGAGGACGACGGCGCCCGCCGCGGCCGTGAGAGCGGCGAGCCCGCCGACGACGAGCCGTCCGGACCCGCCGTCGTCGATCCCGTCGGCCGCGCCCGCCACGGGCGGTCGGGCGGCCGCGGGGCGCAGCGCGACCGCGTCGCCCGCCTCCCGGAGGAGGCAGACGTTCGTCCGGAAGGCGGCGTCGGTCGCCACGACGTAGCGCATGCCGCGGACCGGGACGACGTCGGCGCTGGACGCGACGCCCCCGAAGGCGCTCAGCGGCCAGGGCGGCTGCTCCTGCCCCGTCTGCACCGTGATCCGCGGCGCGAGGTCAGGGCCGGCCCAGACCTCCTCGACCGCGAAGCGGGTGAACGTCGCGTCCCCGTCGACCACGCGGGCCAGGGCGACGTGCGGGGAGGAGAGCAGCGCCGTCCCGTCGTCGGCTGCGCAGTCGGCGGACGCCGCCGATGCGGCCGCCACCGCGAGGGCGGCGGCGACGGCGAGGGCCGGCACGACGGTGCGCAGGGCGCGGGTCATGCGCCGATGATGC
>JBQGCR010000174.1:0-4656 GCA_052038585.1 Kineosporiaceae bacterium | reverse complement strand
ACGATGGCCGCCTGGACGTTCGCGGCCGTCGTCGTCGCCCAGCTCGCCTTCCCGGTGACGACGAACGTGCTCACCGGGGCCGGCCAGCTCGCCGGCGCGTCCGACGACGTCGCCGCCGGCAAGGCGATCTACGACTCCTCGTACCTGCTGTTCATGCTGCCGCACTCGATCGTCACCGTCTCCCTCGTGACGGCGCTCTTCACACGGATGAGCGACAACGCCGGGACGGGGGACGTCGACGCCGTCCGCAGCGACCTCTCGCTCGGGCTGCGGGTGTCGAGCCTCGTCATGATCCCGGCCGGGGCGTTCATGCTCGCCGCCGGACCGCTCGTCGCCGCGGTCCTCTTCCCGGCGCAGACGGCGGCCGAGCACCGCGGCATCGGCTACGGCGCGGCGGCGATGATGTCCGGCCTCGCCGCGTTCAGCGCGCAGTACCTCATGCACCGCGTCTTCTACGCCTACGAGGACGCCCGCACCCCGTTCTTCGCCCAGACCCCGGCCGTGGCGCTCGGCGTGCTCGGCATGCTCGCCGTCGGGGAGTACCTGCCGCCGCAGTGGGCCGTCGCCGGGGTCGGCGCCGTCATGGCGGGGACGAGCCTCATCGGGATGTCCCTCACCGCCTGGCTCCTGCGCCGCCGGCTGGGCGGCCTCGACGGGCGGCGGGTGGTCGGCGTCGTCGGCCGGGCCCTGCTCGCCGCCGCCACCGCGGCGGCCGTGACCCACCTCGTCGTCGACGGCAC
This sequence comes from Kineosporiaceae bacterium, assembly GCA_052038585.1. Lineage (GTDB taxonomy): Bacteria > Actinomycetota > Actinomycetes > Actinomycetales > Kineosporiaceae > JBQGCR01. Next base: position 3,916 of record JBQGCR010000174.1, on the reverse strand, counting down.
CGGCGGATGGTTCGAGAGCACCCTGCCCGGGACGTGGGGCGCCCGGATCGCGACGCTGCTCCTCGCGCTCGCCGTCATGGGCATGCTCTACGTCGCCGCGCTGCGGGTGCTCCGGGTGCGGGAGGTCGCCGACGTCGCCGCCCCCGTCGCCGCCCGGCTGCGCCGCCGGCGCTGAGGCCCTCGTCCCGCGTGACGGCCGGTGACGACGCTCCCGCCCTCCGGGTGATCACCTCCCCGCCCGCTCAACCGGCGGGACGCCGGCCCCGACGCCGTGCGCATGCCCCTCCAGCCCCGCACGCCTCGCGCCGGTCGCGGGGACGACGGCGCCGCCACCGCGGCCCTGCTGCGCACGGCCGCGGTCCTCGCGGTCCTCGCCGTCGCCGGCTTCGACGCCCTGTCCGTCGGGGCGTCGAGGCTGGCCGTGAGCGACCAGGCGGGTGCCGCAGCACGGTCGGCGGCCGACGTCTGGGCCACCGGCCACGACGTCCGCGCCGCCTTCGAGGCGGCCGCGACGACGGCGCAGGAGGCCGACCCCGGCAACGTCGTCGACCCGCGGACCTTCACCGTGACGCCGCAGGGGACCGTCGACCTCGACGTGCGGCGCACCGCGCACACCTTCGCGCTGGCCCGGGTCGCCCCGCACGTCGGCACCGTCCAGCACTGGGTCGAGGTGTCCGCGCACGGGCACGCGTCGGCGGGGTAGCGCAGGCCCGTCCCGCGTGCGCGTCGCCCGCCCGGCGCGCCCCCCGGTCGGCCTAGCATGGACGGCGGCGGTGCCGGACGGCACCGGCCGCGGGGGCGGCGAGGGAGGACGAGCTGACCGACATCGGCCACGGCACGGTGCTCGCAGGGCGGTACCGGCTGGACGAGCAGGCCACGGTCGTCCCGGCCGACCCCGCGCGCAGCCGCGTGTGGAACGGCGTCGACACCGCGCTCGACCGACCCGTCGAGATCCTCCTGCTCGACCCCGCGCACCCGCACGCCGCCGACGTCCTCGACGCCGCGCGCCGCGCCGCGCTCGTCGACGACCCACGCCTGGCCCGGGTGCTCGACGTCGGCCGGGAGCCGCACGGCACGTACGTCGTCCTCGAGCGGCTCGCCGGCCGCGAGCTGTCCGTCCTGGTCCGCCGCGGGCCGCTGCCCCCGGAGACCGCCCGGCGCATCGCCGGGGAGTGCGCCGACGCCCTCGACGTCGCCCGCCGCCGCGGGCTGCACCACCTCGCGCTCACGCCGCGGCACGTCGTCGTCCGGTCCGACGGCCAGGTGCGCCTGCGCGGGCTCGCCGTCGACGCCGCCGCCACCGGCCGCGAGCTCGACGCCGCGGACACCGCCGCCCGGCTCGACGCCGTCGACCTCGTGCGGCTCCTCTACACCGGGCTCACCGGCCGCTGGCCCGGGCGTCCCGTGTCCGGGGTGGAGCCCGCCCCGCTCGTCGCCGGTCGCCCCGTGCCGCCGGGAGACCTCGCCGGCACCGTCCCCGTCGAGCTCGACCGGCTGTGCCGGGTCGTCCTCGGCGAGCAGGACGGCGGACCGCGCTCGCCCGGGGAGACGGCGGCCGCGCTCGCCCCGTGGGCCGCCGCCGGTCCGGTGACGCTCGACCGGGCGCTCGACCCGTCCGGCCCCGTGCGGCCGCCGACAGGCGAGCTGCCCGTCGTCCCGCCGGCGAGGGAGGAGCCCGCCTTCGAGGAGGTCGCGTTCGGCGCCCACCCGACCGGCGCGGCCGAGGCGCTGCGCGAGGCGCTGCCCGTCGACCGGCCGGTCCCCCGGCCCTCGCTCGCCCCGGCGCTGTCGGCCCTCGCGGGCCGGTTCACCCGCACCCGCGGCCCGGGCGGCGACCGGGCGGACGGCCGGGCCGAGCCGGACGGCCCGCCGCCCGGCTGGTCGGACGGCTCCGCCCCCGACGACGACGTCCGTGACGACGACGTCCGTGACGACGACGCCCTCGACGAGCCGGCGTCCCGCGAGACCCTCGCGACCGCGCCCGCGGCCCCGGTGGGCACGGCGTGGGAGGGCGGGGACAACGACACCCCGCTCGGTCCGCTCGGCCCCGAGGTGCCGCTGTCCCGCCCGCCGCAGGAGCAGACCCGCGTCGTCCTCATGCTCGTCCTCGTGCTCGTCGTCCTCGGGCTCGTCGTCGGCCTGCTCGGCCTGCGCGGGCTGGGCGGCGCGACGAGCGCGCTGCTCGGCGACGACGAGGACGCCCCGCTCGTCCAGCCGACGCCCACCGCCCCCGCGTCCCCCTCGCCGACCGCGACGGCGACGCCGACGGCCCCCGCCGCCGTCACCCCGGTGATCTCCGGGATCAGCCCGATCGACCCGCAGGGCGACGGCGAGGAGAACGACGACCGCGCGACACGGGCGATCGACGGCAACCCGTCGACGTCGTGGCAGTCGAAGACCTACCGCAGCCGCGGGTTCGGCAACCTCAAGGACGGCGTCGGCCTGGTCCTCGAGCTCGAGGCGGCCGCGACGGTGACGAGCGTGACGCTCGACATCGGCGGCGACGGCGGCGCGGTCGAGCTGCGCACGACGACGCAGCAGGAGGACGTCGAGGGCACGACCGTCGTCGCGACCGGCGAGCCCGACGGCAGCGGACGGCTCGTGCTCACCCCGGCCCAGCCGGTCGCCGGTGCCGAGCGGCTCCTGCTGTGGTTCACCTCGCTGCCCCGGGTCGACGGCGAGTACCGCGCGCTCGTCTCCGAGGTGACCGTGCGGTGACGACGCGCTGGGACGACGCGGACGACGCCGCGCTGCTGCGGGCGCACGCGGACGGCGACCCGGACGCCTTCACGGTGCTCGTGCGCCGGCACCGGGACCGCCTCGGGGCGGTCGCGCTGCGCACGCTCGGCGACCGCGAGGAGGCGGCCGACGCGGTCCAGGACGCCATGATCTCCGCCCTGCGCAACGCCGGCAGCTACCGCGGGGAGGCGGCCGTGACGACGTGGCTGCACCGCGTCGTCGTCAACGCCTGCCTCGACCGCGTGCGCCGCCGCAAGGTCCGCGCCGCCGACGCGCTCGGGGACCGCGACGTCCCGTCCCCGCGCGACGAGCACGCCGCCACCGAGGCCCGGCTCGACGTCCGGGGGGCGCTCGCCCGGCTGCCCGAGGCGCAGCGGCAGGCCATCGTCCTCGTCGACATGGAGGACCTGTCGGTCGCCGAGGCGGCGACCCTGCTCGGCGTCGCCGAGGGCACGGTGAAGTCGCGATGCTCGCGCGGCCGGGCGGCCCTGGCGCTGCTCCTGCGCCCGCCGGCCGCCACCACCGGGGTGGCGTCCGTCACCCCGCAGGACACGTCCGACGACGGCGGGAACTCGCGGCGCGGTCGACGCGTCGCACCCCCGGGGCCGGACGACCCGTCCGACCACCCGACCGCGACCCCGGCAGGAGGTGGACAGTGACCGACGTGACGTCAGCGGGGCCCTCCGGGTCCGGCCACCCCTCGACCGACGACCTCGGTGACCTGTCCGCCGGTGTCCTGCCCGCGGAGCGCGCGCACGACGTCGCCGACCACGTCGCCGCCTGCGCCGACTGCGCCGGGCTCCTCGCGGCCGCCGACGAGGTCCGCGGGCTGCTGCGCGACGAGCCGGACGAGCCGATGCCCGACGACGTCTGGGCCCGCCTGGAGAGCGCGCTGTCGGCCGAGACGGCCACCGCGCCGTCGTCGTCCGCACCGTCGTCCGCACCGTCGTCCGCACCGACCGGCGCGGCCCCCGCGGCCGGCGCCGTCCGGCCGCTGACCGCCGTCCCCGGCACCGGCGCCGGCTCGGCCCCGCGGCTGCGCCGCCCCGCGCCGGCGACCGGCCGGACCCGCCGGCAGGTGCGCTCGGAGGTCCGCGACGAGCGGCTCTCGCGCCTGCCCCGCCTGCTCGCGGGAGCCGCCGCCGGCGTCGTCCTGCTCGGCGGTCTCGGCTTCGCC
>JBQGCR010000173.1:0-4996 GCA_052038585.1 Kineosporiaceae bacterium | reverse complement strand
GCGACGCGGACGCCGTCCGGGCCTGGCCGCACCACGACCTCGACGACGGCTCGGGCGCCGTCGTCTGGGTCGAGCGCCCCGAGGCGTCCGTGCTCGACGCCGTTCTCCTGGAACGGTTCGCGGCCGGCGTCCACCTCACGCTCGAGCGCGTCTCCCCGGTCTCCGTCGACGACGACGCGGGCGCCGTCGAGATCCTCCTGTCGACCGCGGCGGACGACGCCCGGCGCAAGGCGGCCCGCAGGCTGCGGCTGTCGCAGGACGCCCGGGTGCACGTCGTCGTCACCGCCGCGGACGCGCCGGCACCCTTCTCCCGGCGGTCCGCGGTCGTCAGCAGTGCGATCGGCGAGGTGCGGGCGTCCGTCGTCGAGGCGGTCCGCTTCTCGACGTCGTGCATCGCGGGGGTCGGTCCGGCCGTGTCGCTGCACGACGTCCCGCAGTCGTGGCGGCAGGCGCTCGTCGCCTTCCGGCTCGCGACGCCCATCGCGCCGGTGGTCCGCTGGAGCGACCTCGGGGCGCTCGCGCTGCTCGCCGACGTCCCGCCCGAGACGGCGGCCGCCCACCCCGACGTCGTCGCCGTCGGCCAGGCCGACCGTGAGCCGTGGGGGCTCGACACGCTCGAGGCGGTCGCCCGCACCGAGAGCAGCCGCGCGGCGTCGGCGGTCCTCGGGCTGCACCACTCCACGGTGCAGTCCCGGCAGGCGCGCCTGGAGGAGCTGCTCGGTTTCCGGCTCGGCACGGCGGACGGGCGCACCCGCGCGATGGTCGGCCTGGCGCTGTACCGGCTGGCCGGCAGCGCGTCCGGCGAGCCGGGCTGAACCGGCTCAGGCTGCGTCGGCCTGGAGCACGACGCGGTTGCGACCGCCCCGCTTCGCCGCGTACATGAGGTCGTCCGCGCGGCCGAGGAGGCCGTCGAGCAGCGACCAGGAGACGGCGTCCTCGTCCCGGGACCGCGGCGAGGCCCACGCGCCGCCCACGCTCACGGTCAGCCGCGGGGTGGCGGCGTCCTGCTCGACGGCGTGCCGGACCCGTTCGCCGAGCCGGGCCGCCTCGTCGGGGCGTGCGGCGAGGACGACGACCAGCTCCTCGCCCCCGAGCCGGACGACGAGGTCGTGCGGTCCGACGCACGCCGCCGTCGTCGTCGCGACCCGGCGCAGGGCCTCGTCGCCCGCGAGGTGGCCGAGCTCGTCGTTGACCCGCTTGAAGTGGTCGACGTCGACGAGCAGCAGGGCCACCGCCAGGTCGCGCCGGCGGGCGCGGGCGACGACGGCGCGGAAGCGGGCCTCGAGGCCGCGTCGGTTGAGCAGCCCGGTCAGCGGGTCCGTCACGACGGCGCGGTCGAGCTGGGCGCGTAGGAGGACGACGATGACGGCCGGGCACGTGCACGCGACGACGAGCACCGCGGTGCGGATGGCGTGCACCTGCGGCTCGGCGGGGACGAGGGCGTTGACCGCCCAGGCGCAGCCGGCCGCGGCGGCCACCTGGAGGCCGAGCGTGCGCGGCCGCAGGAACGTCGCGGTGAAGAGGGTGGGGATGCCGAGCAGCGCGCCCGCCGTCGTCCCCGTCCGGTCCGCGGAGGCGTACGCGGACAGGACGATCGCGATGTCGCCGAAGAGCACGACGGCCGCGATGCCCGCCCCGGCCAGGTGGCGCCGGTGGAGCAGCAGGGCCCCGACGACGACGCACGGCACCCCGGTCAGCGCGAAGGCTGGCCGCCAGTCGTCGCGGATGTAGCCGGGCACCGCGAGGGACAGGTAGACGAGCGCCGCGGACGAGAGCAGCATCGCCGCGGCCGCGACGGCCCGGGCCTGGGGCTGCTCCGCGACGGACGCCGCGTCACCCGCTCGCCGGCGGTCGGGGCGTCGCCCGGAGCGGGCGTCGCCGTGCGCGTCCACCGTCATGCCGCCATGGTGACGACACCGCCCGAGCCGGGGCAACGAGGATGCCGCGGTGGCGGCCCCGGTTCGCCCGTCCGCAGGCGTGCCGCTGAGCCGGTCGGGTGAGCGTCATCGTCCGGCCCACGCGGCCCGCGACCGGGCGTCAGCCGCCCTGCAGGCCGTCGTAGGCCGCCATGACGAGCTCCATGCCGCGGGTGTCGTGCGCCGGCTCGCGCATCTGGTTCGTCACGTAGGCGACGGTCATCCGGGCCGCGGGGTCGGAGACGACGAGCGAGCCGCCCCAGGCGCCCCAGCCCACGCACTCGCCGATGACGCCGAGGCCGAGAGTCCACCGCGCGGGGCCGCCGAGCCGGCGGTCGACCCCGGCGAACTCCTCGGCGACGGCCCGGGCGCACGCCTGCTCCGACAGGACGCGCACCCCGCGAACCGTTCCGCCGCAGGCGAAGACGGAGTTGACGAGCGCGACGGAGGCGGCGTCACCGAAGCCGCTCGCCGCCGGGACCGCGGCGCGCCGCCACGCGAGGGCGTTGCCGTCGCGGACGGCGAGCGGGGTGCCGGGCACCGGCCCGGGCACGGACGACGCCGTCGTCCAGCTCTCGTCGAGCCCCGGCGGCGGCACCGAGAGGGCGACCCGACCGTCGTCCGCCGGGTCGAGCCCGAGGTGCACGTCGGCGCCGAGCGGGCCGGCGACCTCGGCGGCGAGGAACTGCCCGACCGACGCGCCGGTCACCCGGCGCAGCACCTCGCCGAGGAGGAAGCCCTGGGTCAGCGAGTGGTAGCCCGCGGCGGTGCCGGGCTCCCACTGCGGCGCGAGCGCGGCGAGCCGGGCCGTGGCGGCGTCCCAGTCGTGGAGCTCCTCGACCGGCCCCTCCCAGTCCGGCAGCCCCGCGGTGTGGGCGAGGACGTGCCGGACGAGCACGCCCTCCTTGCCCGCGGCGGCGAACTGCGGCCAGTACCGGGCGACGGGTGCGTCGAGGTCCAGCTCGCCCCGGTCGGCGAGGACGTGGACGCACAGCACCGTCAGCGTCTTCGTCACCGACCAGAGGTTGGTCAGCGTGCGCGGTCCCCACGCACCGGTGCGTGCCGCGTCCGTCCAGCCGCCGCGGACGTCGACGACCGGCTCGCCGTCGACGAGCACGGCGACCGAGCCGCCGACGTCACCGTCCTCGAGCAGGTGCGCGAGGTGCAGGGGCACGGAGACGAAGAGGTCGTCCCACGTGCCGTCGAGGTCCGCCACGCCTCCATTGGCTCGCAGGCCGGGCCGCCGGGCAAGCGGGTATCGCGGCGTGAGCCTCGACATACCCCCGGACGGGACTGGGTACGGCGGGTCGAGAGTTGAAACGTCACGTACGAGCACGACCCGAACCGAAAGGGAGCCCCACCTCATGTCGTCAACCGACGCGTTCGAGACCGTGACCGTCGGCGCCTGGACGCTGCCGCAGCGCTTCGTCATGGCCCCGCTCACCCGGAACCGGGCCGGCGCGGGCATGGTGCCCGGCGACCTCGCCGTGGAGTACTACGGCCAGCGCGCGAGCGCCGGCCTCGTCGTCAGCGAGGGCACGCAGCCCAGCGCCGTCGGGCAGGGCTACCTGAACACCCCGGGCCTGCACACCGACGAGCAGCAGGCCGGCTGGGCCCGCGTCGCCGAGGCCGTGCACGCCGGCGGCGGGCGCATCGTCGTCCAGCTCATGCACGCGGGCCGGATCGCCCACCCCGACAACAAGGGCGGCCTCGAGTCGGTCGCGCCGAGCGCGATCGCGGCACCCGGCGAGATGTTCACCGCGGGCGGCCCGAAGCCGCACCCGGTGCCCCGGGCGCTGGAGACCGACGAGCTCCCCGGCGTCGTCGAGGAGTTCGTCCAGGCCGCGCGCCGCGCGGTGGCCGCCGGGCTCGACGGCGTCGAGGTCCACTCGGCGAACGGCTACCTGCTCCACCAGTTCCTCTCGCCGGCCTCGAACACCCGGACCGACGGCTACGGCGGCTCGCCCGAGAGCCGCGCCCGGCTCACCGTCGAGGTCACCCGCGCCGTCGCCGCGGCGATCGGTGCCGACCGGGTCGGGATCCGCATCTCCCCGTCGCACGACATCCAGGGCGTGCTCGAGACCGACGCCGAGGACGCCCGCGCCACGTACGAGGCGCTCGTCGACGGCATCGCCGACCTGGGCCTGGCCTACCTGAGCATCCTCGCCGACGTGCGGGACGACACCAAGGCCTCGCTCGTGCGCGACCTCGGCAAGCGCTTCGGCGGCCCGGTCATGCTCAACAGCGGCTTCGAGGACGTGACGACGCTGCGCGAGGTCGAGGACCTCCTCGCCAGCGACCTGGCCGACCTCGTCGCCGTCGGCCGCCCGTTCCTCGCCAACCCCGACCTCGCCCGCCGCTGGCGCGAGGGCATCGCGCTCAACGAGCCGAACCCGGAGACCTTCTACGGCGGCGGCGCCGAGGGCTACACGGACTACCCGTTCGCCGACCAGGCTCCGTCCGGCACCGCGTAGACCACGAGGTTGTCGGGGTAACCCCCTGTGCGCCGGTCGAACTCGCCGGCGCACGTGACCAGCCGCAGGAGCGGCTCCTGCGTGCCGACCCAGATCCGGTCCGCCGGGAGCGCCTCCTTGCGGGTGCGCTCCGAGCCCGTCACCCGCCACGTCCGGCGGGTCCCGTCCCCGGCGACGACAGTCACGGCGTCGCCGGGGACGAGCTCGTGGAGGCGGTGGAAGACGTCCGGCGCCCCGTCCCACGTGACGTGGGCCAGCAGGAGGGCCGCCCCCGGTTCGCCGGGGCGCGGCCCTTCGGCGTACCAGGCGGCCCGTCCGGCGTCCGGCAGGCCCATCGAGCCGTCGCCGCGCAACCGGACCGGCCCGAGCGGCGCGTCGACGCCGATCGCGGGGACGACGACGCGGACCGGGTCCGCCCCCGGCGCGGCCGGCGCCGGCGGGGGTGGCGTCGTCCGGTTCTGCACCGGTGCCGTGGCGACCGCGGCGGGCGGCCGGGACGCCGCGTCCACCGGTCCGCCGACCGGGGCCGCGGTCGTGCGGCAGCCGGCGAGCGCGGCCAGGAGGACGGCGGCGAGCGTCGTCCGACCCGCCCGCCGGCGGCGGGTC
>JBQGCR010000172.1:0-7232 GCA_052038585.1 Kineosporiaceae bacterium | reverse complement strand
GGTGCCGTCCGCCTCGACGAGGGCCAGCCGCCGGAGTTTGACATCAGGGCCCGCGTTGTCAACCTCGCTCATGAGGCGGCATCCTGCCGTGTCCCGCCCCGCAAGGGAAGATCCACGGCCGATGTTCGTCCGGACGCGCCCTACGTGCAGGGGCGCGAGCGCAGCGCGGTGACGTAGTCGTGCGGGGCGCCGCCGGCCTCGGCGGCGTCGGCGAGCATCCCGAGGTAGCGGGCCGAGGGCAGGCCGCCCTCGTACGCGGACAGGACGTAGCACCAGGCGAGGACCTCGCCGTCGAGCGTGGCCACCCGCACCCGCAGCTTGGTCCACAGGCCGATCTCGACGCCCTCCCACGAGTCGAGCGCCTTCTCGTCCTCGGGCGTGACGTCGTAGAGCGCGACGAAGACCTGGTCGCCCGGGGCCTCGACGATCGTGCCGAGGGGGCCCTCGAACGAGACGTCCTCGCCGCCGAAGGTGAGCCGCCACCCGACGAGCCACCCCGTGCCGCGCTGCGGGGAGTGCGGTGCCCGGGTCGCCATGCGTTCGGGGTCGAGGTTGCTGCCGTAGGCGGCGTACAGGGCCATGAGAGCAAGCCTACGCAGGGTGCGCAGGCGCGGGTCCGGACCGGTACGGGAGGATGGGGACGTGAGCAGCGCGGGTGCAGGGGCCGGGGCCAGGGTCGTCGTCGTCGGGGGCGGACCGGGCGGGTACGAGGCGGCGCTCGTCGCCGCACAGCTCGGGGCGGACGTCACGGTCGTCGACCGCGACGGCCTCGGCGGCTCGGCCGTCCTCACCGACGTCGTCCCCTCCAAGACCCTCATCGCGACGGCCGAGCTCATGACGCTCGTCGACGAGTCCGTCGAGCTCGGCGTCCGCTTCCCCTCCGGCGGGACGGACGCGGCGAACCCGGCCGGCGCGGTCGCCGTCGACCTCGGCGCCGTCAACCGCCGGGTCAAGGACCTCGCGCTGGCCCAGTCGCGGGACATCGAGGAGCGCCTCGCCGCCGAGGGCGTGCGCCTCGTGCGCGGCACCGGACGGCTCGAGGGGGCCAACCGGGTCGTCGCGAGCGGCCCGGACGGCGAGCACGCCTTCGACGCCGACACCGTGCTCGTCTCGACCGGCGCCCACCCGCGCGAGCTGCCCGACGCCATGCCGGACGGCGAGCGCATCCTCACGTGGAAGCAGCTCTACGACCTCGACGCGCTGCCCGAGCGGCTCGTCGTCGTCGGCTCCGGCGTCACGGGCGCGGAGTTCGCCTCGGCGTACGACGCGCTCGGCGCCGAGGTGGTCCTCGTCTCCAGCCGCGACCGCGTCCTGCCCGGCGAGGACGCCGACGCCGCCGCCGTCCTCGAGGCGGTCTTCGCCCGCCGCGGCCTGCAGGTGCTCTCCCGCTCGCGGGCCCAGGCGGTCAAGCGGACGGGGGACGGCGTCGTCGTCACCCTCGCCGACGGGCGCACCGTCGAGGGCTCGCACTGCCTCGTCGCCGTCGGCTCGATCCCGAACACCGCCGGGATCGGCCTGGTGGAGGCCGGCGTGCGGCTGTCCGACTCCGGGCACGTCCAGGTCGACCGCGTCTCGCGGACCGGCGCCCGCGGGGTCTACTCCGCGGGGGACTGCACCGGCGTCCTGCCGCTCGCCTCCGTCGCGGCGATGCAGGGCCGGATCGCCATGTGGCACAGCCTCGGCGACGCCGTCGCCCCGCTGGACCTGCGCACGGTGAGCGCCAACGTCTTCACCGCCCCCGAGATCGCCACCGTCGGCTGGTCGCAGGCCCAGGTGGAGTCCGGCGAGGTGCGCGCCCGGGTCGTCAAGCTGCCGCTCGCGACGAACGCCCGGGCCAAGATGCAGGGCGTCCACGACGGCTTCGTCAAGCTCTTCTGCGGCGCGCGGTCCCAGCAGGTGCTCGGCGGCGTCGTCGTCGCCCCGCGGGCCAGCGAGCTCATCTTCCCGGTGACGATGGCGGTCGAGCACAAGCTCACCGTCGACGACGTCGCGACGGCGTTCACGGTCTACCCGTCGATGTCCGGCTCGATCGCCGAGGCGGCCCGGCGGCTGCACGCGCTCGCCGACTGAGGGCGCTGCGCGCCGCCCCCCGGGACGGTCAGGGGACCGTCACGGTCGTCGTCGCCGCGGGGCCGGTCCCGACGGCGTTGCTCGCCGTGACGGTGACCGTCTTCGTGCCGGAGGTCAGCCCGGTGCACGTCGCGCTCGTGCCCGACACGGTGCACGTGCCGCCGGGGACGCTCGCCGTGTAGCCGGTCACCGCCGAGCCCCCGGTCCACGCCGGGACGCTCCACGCCAGGGTCGCCGAGCCCGCCCCGGGCGTCGCGGTGAGCGCGTGCGGGGCGGACGGCGTCACGGTCACGCCCCACTTCAGGGCGAGGGCCTCCTCGACCCCGCGGCGCTCGGCCGCGGTCAGCGTCCCGGTGTAGACCCGGACCTCGCCGACCGCGCCCTCCCACTCGTCGCCGGCGAACTGGCCGACGTTCGCCGTCGTCGTCCCCGTCGTGAACGCCGACCCGGTCGTCGTCGCGGCCGGCCGGCCCCGGGTCCACAGGCTCACCGACGGGGTGGCGTGCTGCGCGACGGCGAGCACCCGGGTCCCGAGCGGCGACCACGACCCGTTCGTCACGAGGTGGCTGCCGCCGGTCCCGGACTGGACGGCCTCGTCCGACGCGCGCATCCACAGGCCGCGGGCGGTGCCGGTCGCCGTCCCGCCCCACGTGAAGAAGCCGTTGTCGTTCGCGTCGGTGTCGGTCAGGGTGCCGACGCCGACGACGGTGCTCGCCGCCGTCCCGCTCGGCAGGCCCGTCACCGGGCCGGTGAACCAGCCGCCGACGCCGTCCAGGACGGGCACCGAGTACGCGCCGAGGGCGCTGCGGGAGATCGTCTCCGAGGCGACGTAGGCGCGGCCCGCGACCTTGTCCCGCCAGCAGCCGACGGTCGCGGTGTCCGTCGTCCCCGTGCACGACGTCGCCGAGAACAGCGTCGCGGGGTCCGAGGCGTCGAGCCACAGCGCGAGCGGCGCGGCGGGCGCGGGCGCGACGGGCACGAGCGCGGCCGCCGAGGACGACGCGGAGGTCCCGACGGCGTTCGTCGCCGTGACCGTCACCGAGTACGTCACGCCGTCGACGAGCCCGGTCAGGGTGCACGGGCTCGCCGCGGCGGTGCACGTCCGGGTCGCGACGCCGGACGTCGCCGACGTCGCCGTCGCGGTGTAGGACGTCACCGCGGAGCCGCCGTCTGACGCCGGTGCGGTCCACGAGACGGTGCCGCTCGCGGCGCCCGGCGCGGTCGCGACGCCGGTCGGGGCGCCCGGCGCGCTCGGCGTCGTCACCGGCGCCGTGACCGTGCCCGGGCCGGCGCCGGCCGCGTTCGAGGCGCGCACCGTGAACGTGTACGCCGTCCCCGCGGCCAGCCCGGTGCACGTCGCCGTCGTCCCGCTCACCGCGCAGGACCCGGCCCCGGACGGGGTCACGGTCCACGACGTCACGGGCGAGCCGCCGTCCCACGCGGGCGCCGTCCACGTGACCGTCGCGCTGCCGGGGCCGGCGGTCGCCGCGGCCGACGCGGGCGCCGCCGGGGTGATCGTGCCGGACCACTTGCGGGCGAGGTACTCCTCGACCTGGCGGCGTTGGGCGTCGGTGAGCGTCCCGGCGACGACGACAACCTCGGCGACCTGGCCGAGCCAGTGGTAGGCGTTCGCGGCGTGCCCGACCGTCGAGCCGGTCGTGCCGGTGGAGAACGCGGTCGACGACGACGTCGAGGCCGCCGCGAGCCCGCGGGTCCACAGCCGCACGGTCGGGCTCGCGTGCTCGGCCGCGACGACGGTCGTGCTGCCCAGCCACGCCCCGGTCCACAGCCCCTGCGCGGCCTCGTTCTGGGACCACGAGGTCGCGGCGACCGCGCCGGTGAAGGCCTTCTTGCCGAGGTAGCGGCCGCTGCCGGACGACGCCGAGCCCCAGGCGTGCACGGTCCGCAGGTCGTCGCCCGCGGCGCCGGAGAACGTCGCGACGGCGAACGTCGTGCTCGCCGCGGTCCCGGTCGGCAGGCCGGAGGTCCCCGAGGCCGACGTCAGCTCGTCGTCGCCGTCGAAGGTCGGCACGGACCGCCCCGCGAGCGTGGTCAGCGACGGGTGCTTGGAGGTCCAGGTCTGCTCGTAGGCGACCCCGGCCGCCTTGTCCCGCCAGCACCCGGTCGTCGTCGTCGCCAGGGCGCCGCTGCACCCGCTGCCCGCGAAGAGGGTCGCGGCGTCCGCGGCGTCCAGCCACAGCCGCGTCGCCGAGGCGGACATGACGCCGGCGGGGTACGGGACGGCGCTCGCCGCCGTCGAGGACGGGCCGGTGCCCATCGCGTTCGTCGCCGTCACCGTGACCGCGTACGTCGCGCCGTTCGTCAGCCCGGTGAGGGTGCACGGGGACGCCGCCGCCGTGCACGAGCGGGTCGGCAGCGCGCCGTCCGCGGGGACCGCGGTCGCCGTGTACCCGGTGACGGCGCTGCCGCCGGTCGACGCCGGCGCCGACCACGAGACCGCCGCCTGGGTGTCGCCGGGCGTCGCGCCGACCGCCGTCGGAGCCCCCGGGACCGTCGCCGGCGTGACGGCGACGGCGGACGACGGCACCCCCGTCCCGACGGAGTTCACCGCCGCCACCGTCACGGAGTAGCCGGTGCCGTTCACCAGGCCGGTGATCGTGCACGACGTCGCCGGGGCGGTCGCCGTGCACTGCGCGCCGGTCGACGTGCGCGCCGTGTACGAGGTGACCGGCGCGCCGCCGGTGTCCGTCGGCGCCGTCCACGAGACCACCGCGGAGCCGCTGCCGGGGACCGCCGCGACGCCGGTCGGCTGGTACGGGGCGAGGACGGCGCCCCACTTCGCGGCGAGGTAGCTCTCGACCGACCGCCGGGCCGTCCCCGTGAGCGCGGTGTCGTAGAGGAGCACCTCGGCGACGTCGACGTCCCCGGCGTTCGTCGTGACGCTCGCGTGCCGGCCCACGGACAGCGGCCGCTGCGTCGTCGTCCCGGCGAGCGTCACCGTCGAGCCGGGCGAGCCGGAGACCGCCGCGGAGAACGTGCTGCCGCTGCGCAGCCCGGTGACGACGTCGACCCGGTTCGCCGTCACGGTGCTGCCGCCCGAGACGCAGGCCGCGCTCGACGCCGTGCCGCCGTCCGGTCGGTACTGCAGGCCCCAGCCGCCCGAGCAGACGCCGAGCGAGAACAGAGGGATCTCCTCGGCCGCGCGGTCGGTGAGGTAGGTGCGCCCGGCGGCGGACGGGTCGGTCGTGCTCGTCCACGACCGGGGCCGGGTGACGACGAACAGCGACCGGTCACCGGTCACGCCGTAGGGGTTCGCGGCGGGCGCCCCCTGGAGCACCGTCGTCCCGTCGAAGGTCGGCACGGCCAGCCCGTTGACCGTCCGGGGGCCGTACGGCGGGCGCTCGCCCGCCGAGGGCGCCGTGACGTCGAAGCCGCCCCCGGACTTGTCGCGCCACGTCGTCGTCCGCCCCGCGACGAGCCCGGCCTCGGCGCCGGCCTCCTGCGCGCCGTCGCCGTCGAGGTCGTCGGCCGCGAGCCACAGCCGGGCGTTCGTGGCGCTCGGGACGCCGGAGAACAGCGTGAGCGGGGCCGACGCGGGGCCGGTGCCCGTCGCGTTCGTTGCGCTGACGGCGACGGAGTACTGCGTGCCGCCGCCGGCGAGCCCGGTGAGCGTGCACGTCGTCGCGGTCCCGGCCGCGGTGCACGTCACGGGGGTGCCACCGCCGACGGGGGTGGCGGTGACCGTCGAGCCGGTGACGGCCGCACCGCCGTCCCACGCCGGCGCCGTCCACGTCAGCGTCGCGCTCGTCCCCGCCGCCGTCGCCGTCCCGCCGGCGAGACCCGTCGGCGCCGCGGGGGTGAGCGGGGCGGCCCACTTGCGGGCGAGGTACTCCTCGAGCGTGCGGCGCTCGGCGGCGGTGAGGGTGCGGGTCAGGACGAGCACCTCGTGGACCGGCCCGTACCAGAACTCCGACGCCGAGGACCCCTTGCGGCCGACCGCGCCGGCCGCGCCGCTCGTCGCGTGGGCCTGGGCGACGCTCGTCCCGGCGCCGCCCGACGGCCACACGTCGACGGCCGACCCGCCACGCCAGCCGCCGCCGACGACGGTCGGGGACGCCGCCCCCGTGCCGCCGCCGGCGCCGGCGCCGCCGGAGGTGTCGGCGACGGGCAGCCGGGTGAAGCCGTCGTGGAACAGCTGCCGCATCGAGCCCGGCGAGCCCGCGCCGTAGCTGAGCACCTGCCCCCAGCCGCTGCGCGCGGGGTCGGTGAGGGCGGCGACGACGAGCGCGGTCGAGTCGCTCGTCCCGGCGGGCAGCCCGGACGCGTCGAGCGCGAGGCTGTCGTCGAGCCCGTCGAACGCCGGCACGGTCCGCCCGGCGACGGTCGTCGTCGCGGGCCGCTGCCCGGAGGCCGGCTGCGTGGCGTGCCGCCCGTTGCCGGAGCGGTCGCGCCAGCAGCCGACGCTCGCCGTCGCCGCCCCGGCCGAGCAGTCGCTCGCGGCGAGCACCGACGCGGGGTCCGCGCCGTCGAGCCACAGCGCCGTCGTCGCCGCGGTGAGGATCGTCGAGGGGTAGGGGACCGCCGTCGCCGTCGTCGCGGGGCCCGTCCCGGCGGACGACGTCGCCGTCACCGACACCGCGTACGTCACGCCGTCGGTGAGGCCGCTCCACGAGCACGTCGTCGCCGGGGCGCTCACCGTGCACGTCGCGGAGCCGGTCGCCGGGGCCGGGCCGATCGTCGCGGTGTAGCCGGTGACCGTGGCGCCGTTGCCGTCCGGCGCGGTCCACGAGGCGGCGACGGCGCCGGTCGAGGGGGTGAGCGTGAGCCCGCCGGGCGCGGACGGCCAGCCGACGCACGGGGCCGTCCGCGTCCCCGCCGAGACCCAGAGCCCGGTCCGCGCCCGGACGGCGACGGTGACGGCGGACGCGGGGACGGTGACGGTCGCGCTCGTCGCCGCCGTCCCGGTGACGACGGTCGACGTGCCGTCCGTGACGTCGTACGTCAGGCCGGCCGGTGCGCCGGACGCGGGCGTCCACGTGACGAGGCACGTCGTCGCCGTCGTCCGGGTCGCGGTCACCGTCGTGGGGCGGAAGGCGTCGAGGTCCGCCGTCGCCAGCGACGACGGCGGGCCCGCGGACGTCGCGCTGAAGCCGGCACCGACGACGCCGACCGGGTGCGGGCGCGCGCCGAGGAGGAGGACG
>JBQGCR010000171.1:0-6332 GCA_052038585.1 Kineosporiaceae bacterium | reverse complement strand
CCCGGGCGGGGGCCGCGGCCGGTGCGTGCGCCGTCACGACGTGTGGCGAGTCGGGCTGTCGGGTCAGAGCGAGGAGCCGACCAGCTTCGTCAGGTCGACGAGGCGGTTGGAGTAGCCCCACTCGTTGTCGTACCAGCCGAGGATCTTGACCTGGTCGCCCTGGACGTTCGTCAGCGACGCGTCGAAGGTGCACGACGCCGGCGAGGTGACGATGTCGGAGGAGACGATCGGGTCCTCGGTGTACTCGAGGTAGCCCTTGAGCGCGCCCTCGGCGGCCTTCTTGAACGCGGCGTTGACCTCGTCCTTGGTCGTCTCGCGGCCGAGCTGGACCGTGAGGTCCGTCGCCGAGCCGGTCGGGACCGGGACGCGCATGGCGTAGCCGGCGAGCTTGCCCTTGAGCTCGGGGATGACGAGCGAGATGGCCTTGGCCGCACCGGTCGTCGTCGGGATCATGTTCGTCGCGGCGGCACGGGCCCGGCGCAGGTCCTTGTGCGGGAAGTCGAGGATGACCTGGTCGTTCGTGTACGCGTGGATCGTCGTCATGAGGCCCTTGACGATCCCGAACTCCTCGAGGAGCACCTTGGCCATCGGGGCCAGGCAGTTCGTCGTGCACGAGGCGTTGGAGATGACGTTGTGCGACGCCGGGTCGTAGTCGCCGTCGTTGATGCCCATGACGAGCGTGAGGTCCTCGTTCTTCGCCGGGGCGGAGATGATGACCTTCTTGGCGCCGGCGGAGATGTGCGCCGCGGCCTTCGTCGCGTCGGTGAAGTGGCCCGTCGACTCGATGACGATGTCGGCGCCGAGGTCGCCCCAGGGCAGCGCGCCCGGGTCGCGCTCGGCGAGCGCCTTGAAGGACGTGCCGCCGACGGTGATCGAGCCCTCGTCGAACGACACGTCCTGGCCGAGGCGGCCGAGGATCGAGTCGTACTTGAGCAGGTGCGCGAGCGTCTTGTTGTCGGTGAGGTCGTTGACGCCCACCACCTCGACGTCGGCGCCCGACGCGAGGAGCGCGCGGAAGTAGTTGCGGCCGATGCGGCCGAAGCCGTTGATGCCTACCCGAACGGTCACGGAGGGACCCTCCCTGGCGCCGGGTCCGAGCCCGGCGCGGATCTGCGGATGGACTAGGTGTCGTACCCCGTCGTACGTCACCGGCAACCCTATGGGTTACCACCAGGTAAGACCCAACCGGCTCCCCCGGCCCGTCCTGCGGGTCGATGGTCCCGGCGGGCGCTCCGGGGCCCGTGAGAGCTGACACGTGCCCGTCACGCGGGACACACGGGCGTCACGCGGACGCCTCACGAGCGACCGGTGCGGCGCCGCTCAGGCGTCGAGCATGTCCGGCGTCAGGCCCGACTCCGTCCCCGGGATCCCGAGGTCGGAGGCGCGCTTGTCCGCCATGGCGAGCAGGCGGCGGATGCGGCCGGCGACGGCGTCCTTCGTCATCGGCGGGTCGGCGAGCTGGCCCAGCTCCTCCAGGCTCGCCTGCTTGTGCTCCAGGCGCAGCCGGCCGGCCGCCTGGAGGTGGTCGGGGATCTCCTCGCCGAGGATCTCCAGCGCGCGCTCGACCCGGGCGCCCGCGGCGACCGCGGCGCGCGCGGACCGGCGCAGGTTCGCGTCGTCGAAGTTCGCGAGCCGGTTCGCCGTGGCGCGCACCTCGCGGCGCATCCGGCGCTCCTCCCACTGCATCACCGCGTCGTGCGCGCCGAGCCGGGTGAGCATCGCGGCGATCGTGTCGCCGTCGCGGATGACGACGCGGTCGACGCCGCGCACCTCGCGGTTCTTCGCCTGGATGCCGAGCCGGCGCGCCGCGCCGACGAGGGCGAGGGCGGCCTCGGGACCGGGGCACGTCACCTCGAGGGCGGACGAGCGGCCCGGCTCGGTGAGCGAGCCGTGGGCGAGGAAGGCCCCGCGCCACGCGGCCTCGGCGTCGCACGTCGCGCCCGAGACCACCTGCGGCGGAAGGCCTCTCACCGGCCGGCCGCGCCCGTCGAGCAGGCCCGTCTGGCGGGCCAGGGACTCCCCGTCGCGGACCACCCGGACCACGTAGCGGCTCCCGCGGCGCAGCCCGCCGGGGGCGACGACGACGAGGTCGCTCGCGTGGCCGTACACCTCGGCGATGTCCCGGCGCAGCCGCCGGGCCGCGTTGCCGAGGTCGAGCTCGGCCTCGACGACGATGCGTCCCCCGACGATGTGCAGGCCCCCCGCGAACCGCAGGGTGGCCGAGACCTCGGCCTTGCGGCAGCACGGCTTGGTGATCTGCAGGCGGCTCAGCTCGTCCTTCACCAGCGCCGTCAATGCCATGCCGACATCCTGCCACGTCGGGCGAACGAGGACGGAGCGGCCCGGGTCCGCGTACCGGGGCGGGTATGCCCGCCGACTCAGACGTCCCCGAGGACCCCGGCGAACAGGTCGCGGTAGGCGGCCGCGAGCCGCAGCGGGTCGTGCCGCGCGACGCCCTCGGAGACGCTGACCTGGCGCATGAGCAGCCGGGCGCCGAGGGCCTGCGCGACGTCGGCGAGGTCGGCCGGGTCCTCGACGGACGCCGGGTCGGCGAGCACCGCGTCGATCCGCAGGTCGGGGGCGTGCGCCGCGAGGACGTCGAGGTGGGTCTGCGCCGAGAAGCCGTCGGTCTCCCCCGCCTGCGGGCCGAGGTTGAGGGTGACGCATCGGCGCGCCGTCGTGTCGTGCAGCGCCTGCGCGAGGTCGGGGACGAGCAGGTGCGGCAGGACGCTCGTGAACCACGACCCGGGGCCGAGGACCACCCAGTCGGCGTCGAGCACCGCCCGGACGGCCTCCGCGCAGGCGGGCGGCTCCTCCGGCACGAGCCGGACGCCGACGACGTTGCCGGGGGTCGAGGCGACGGCCACCTGCCCGCGGACGGTGACGAGGGACCGCGCGTCGTCCGGGTCGATCCCCAGGACGCTCGCCTCGATGTCGAGCGGCACCGACGCCATCGGCAGCACCCGGCCGCGCGCGCCGAGGAGCCGGCCGACCATGTCGAGGCCCGCGACGGTGTCCCCGAGGAGCTCCCACAGCGTGACGATGAGCAGGTTGCCCATCGCGTGCCCGTGCAGGTCGCCGGCGCTGGCGAACCGGTGCTGGAGGACGTCGCGCCACAGGCGCCCCCACTCGGCGTCGTCGCACAGCGCCGACAGGGCCATCCGCAGGTCGCCCGGGGGCAGCACGCCGAGCTCGCGGCGCAGCCGGCCGCTCGAGCCGCCGTCGTCGGCGACGGTGACGACGGCGGTGAGCCGGTCGGTGAGGTGCCGCAGGGCCGACAGGTTCGCCGAGAGGCCGTGCCCGCCGCCGAGGGCGACGACGGCGGTCGAGCGGCTCACTCCCGCCCCATGTCGCGGTGGACGACGCCGACGGCGGTGCCGGCGGCCCGCAGCCGCCGGGCGAGCTCCTCGACGAGGGCGACGGAGCGGTGCCGGCCGCCGGTGCACCCGACCGCCACGGTCGCGAACCGCTTGTTCTCCCGCGCGTAGCCCGCGAGCACCGGCTCGAGCGCGGAGAGGTAGCGCTCCAGCCAGACGTCGACGCCCTCCTGGCGCAGGACGAAGGACGCCACGGGTGCGTCGGTGCCGGCGTAGGGCCGCAGCTCCGGCACCCAGTACGGGTTGGGGATGAAGCGCACGTCGGCGACGTTGTCGGCGTCGAGCGGGATGCCGTGCTTGAAGCCGAACGACATGAGCGTGAGCCGGACCGGCGGGGCGTCGGCGTCGCCGAACGTCTCCACGACCGTCGTCGCGAGCTGGTGGATGTTCATCCGCGTCGTGTCGACGACCGTGTGGGCGCTGCTGCGCAGGTCGCCGAGCTGGGCCCGCTCCGCGCGGATGCCGTCGACGATCCGCCCGTCCCCCTGGAGCGGGTGCGGCCGGCGCACCGACTCGTAGCGGCGCACGAGGACGTCGTCCGCGGCGTCGAGGAAGAGGACCCGCGCCGGGACGCCGGCGTCCGCGAGCCCCGAGAGGGCGTCGCTGAGCGCGGCGAAGAACGAGCGGCCCCGGACGTCGACGACGACGGCGACGCGGGTCGCCGGCGGGTCGACCGTGCGGGTCAGCTCGACGAGCTCGGGGATGAGCCGGGGCGGGAGGTTGTCGACGACGTACCAGCCGAGGTCCTCGAGCACGTGCGCGACCGTCGAGCGGCCCGCGCCCGACATCCCGGTGATGACGAGCACCTCGCGCGTGCCGGCCGTGCCGTCCTGCTCCTCGTCCACGCCTCTCCCCTGCCGCCCCGGGTGGTCCGGCCCCAGTCTGTCAGCCGTCGGGCCGCTGCTCTTTCGCCGCCGTCCCGCGCGCGCCGCGGGCCCTCAGTCGACGACCTCGCCGGTCGCGGCGTCGAAGGCCGGGGCGGGACCGTCCCCGCCGAGCGCGGCGACGACCGCCTTGGCCAGGGCCGGCCCGATGCCCTTGACCTGGGCGACGTCGTCCTCGGCTGCGGCGCGCAGCTGCTTGACGGAGCCGAAGTGCTTGAGCAGGGCCTGCTTGCGGGCCGGTCCGAGCCCGGCGACCCCGTCGAGCACGCTCGTCGTCATCGCCTTGCTCCGCCGCTGGCGGTGGTGGGTGATGGCGAACCGGTGGGCCTCGTCGCGGATCCGCTGGAGGAGGTAGAGCCCCTCGCTCGTCCGCGGCAGGATCACCGGGTCCTCCTCGCCGGGCAGCCAGACCTCCTCGAGCCGCTTGGCCAGGCCGCAGAGCGCGACGTCGACGACGCCGAGCTCGGCCATCGCCCGGGCCGCGGCGGCGACCTGCGGGGCGCCGCCGTCGACGACGACGAGGTTGGGCGGGTAGGCGAAGCGCCGCGGCCGGCCGGTCTCGGGGTCCACCGGGCCGCCGACGGCGGGCCGGCCGTCGCCCGGACCGGCGTCGGACGCATCGAGCGGCTCCGCCCGGTCGCCGTCGGCGCCGGTGAGGGCGGCGTGGAGCTGCTCGGCGAGCAGGTCCTCGGCGGGCGAGCCGGACCGCTCACCGAGGTAGCGGCGGAAGCGGCGGGTGATGACCTCGTGGATGGCGGCGGTGTCGTCCGGCCCGCGCTGCGGCCCGTCGCCGTCGTCCGGCTCGGCGGTCCCCGTGCCGCGCACGACGAACCGCCGGTACTCGGCCTTGCGCGCGAGCCCGTCCTCGAAGACGACCATCGACGCGACGACGTGCGTGCCCTGGTTCTGCGAGACGTCGTAGCACTCGATGCGCAGCGGCGCGTCCTGCAGGCCGAGCGCGTCCTGGATCTCCTGCAGCGCCTTCGAGCGCGTCGTGAGGTCCCCGGCGCGGCGGGTCTTGTGCAGGGCGAGGGCCTGGGTGGCGTTGCGGTTCACCGTCTCCAGCAGGGCCCGCTTGTCGCCGCGCTGCGGGACGCGCACGGTGACGCGGCTGCCGCGGATCCCGCTGAGCCACTCCTCGAGCCGGGTGGCGTCCGGCGGGTCGGCCGGGACGAGCACCTCGCGCGGGACGGCCTCCTTCTCCGCGTCGCCGTAGACCTGCTGGAGCAGGTGCTCGACGAGGTCGGCGTCGGTGACCTCCTCGACCTTCTCGACGACCCAGCCGCGCTGGCCGCGCACCCGGCCGCCGCGGACGTGGAACACCTGGACGGCGGCCTCGAGCTCGTCGCCGTGGAGGGCGAAGACGTCGGCGTCCGTCCCGTCCGGCAGGACGACGGTGCTCTTCTCCATCGCCCGGGTCAGCGCGGCGAGGTCGTCCCGCAGGCGGGCGGCGCGCTCGAACTCGAGCTCGGACGAGGCGAGCCGCATCTCGCGCTCCAGCCGCCGGACGTGGCGCTGCGTCCCGCCGCCCATGAAGTCGCAGAAGTCCTCGGCCAGGGCCCGGTGCTCGTCGGGGGTCACCCGGCCGACGCACGGCGCGGAGCACTTGTCGATGTAGCCGAGCAGGCACGGCCGGCCGACCTGCCCGGCCCGCTTGAAGACGCCGTTGCTGCACGTGCGGACCGGGAAGACCCGCAGGAGCAGGTCGACGGTCTCCCGGATCGCCCACGCGTGGGCGTACGGCCCGAAGTAGCGGGTGCCCTTCTTCTTCGCCCCGCGCATGACCTGCACCCGCGGGAACTCCTCCCCGAGGGTCACCGCGAGGTAGGGGTAGGACTTGTCGTCGCGGTACTTGACGTTGAACCGCGGGTCGAACTCCTTGATCCACGAGTACTCGAGCTGGAGCGCCTCGACCTCGGTGCCGACGACCGTCCACTCCACGCTCGCCGCCGTCGTCACCATCGTCTGGGTGCGCGGGTGCAGCGACGCGACGTCGGCGAAGTAGGAGTTGAGCCGCTGGCGCAGGCTCTTCGCCTTGCCGACGTAGATGACCCGGCGGTGCGCGTCGCGG
>JBQGCR010000170.1:0-6047 GCA_052038585.1 Kineosporiaceae bacterium | reverse complement strand
GCGCTCGCCGCGCGCCAGCAGGTGCTCGAGGCCGAGCGGGACGCGCGCGTCCTCGTCGAGGAGGCCGTCGACGTCACCCTGCCGGTCGACCGCCGCCCCGTCGGGGCGCGGCACCCGCTGCAGACGATCGCCGAGCAGGTCGCCGACGTCTTCGTCGCGATGGGCTGGGAGGTCGCCGAGGGGCCCGAGGTCGAGGCCGAGTGGTTCAACTTCGACGCCCTGAACTTCGGCCCGGACCACCCGGCCCGGCAGATGCAGGACACGTTCTTCGTCGACCCGCCGTCGAGCGGCCTCGTGCTGCGCACCCACACCTCCCCGGGGCAGGCCCGCACGCTCCTCGAGCGCGGCGTCCCCGTCTACGTCTGCGTGCCCGGCAAGGTGTTCCGCACCGACGAGCTCGACGCGACGCACACCCCGGTCTTCCACCAGGTCGAGGGCATCGCCGTCGACGAGGGCCTGACGATGGCCCACCTGCGCGGCACCCTCGACCACTTCGCCCGGGCGATGTTCGGCCCGGACGCGGTGACGCGGTGGCGGCCGTCGTTCTTCCCCTTCACCGAGCCGTCCGCCGAGTTCGACCTGCGCTGCTTCGTCTGCGGAGGGAGCGACACCGGCTGCCGCACGTGCGGCGGCACGGGGTGGATCGAGTGGGGCGGCTGCGGCATGGTCCACCCGAACGTGCTGCGGGCGTGCGGGGTCGACCCCGACCGGTACCAGGGCTTCGCGTTCGGCATGGGTCTGGAGCGCACGCTGATGTTCCGCCACGGCATCGGCGACATGCGGGACATGGTCGA
This sequence comes from Kineosporiaceae bacterium, assembly GCA_052038585.1. GTDB lineage: Bacteria > Actinomycetota > Actinomycetes > Actinomycetales > Kineosporiaceae > JBQGCR01. The sequence goes on along the minus strand of JBQGCR010000170.1, from coordinate 5,253 downwards.
GGGCGACGTCCGCTTCAGCCTCCACTACGGAATGGGTCTGTGATGCGAGTTCCGCTTCCCTGGCTGGCCGAGTACGTCGCGCTGCCCGAGGGCGTCACCGGCGCCCAGGTGGCCGCCGACCTCGTCCGGGTCGGCCTCGAGGAGGAGGGCGTCCACGGCGGCGGCGTGACCGGCCCGCTCGTCGTCGGGACCGTGCTCGAGTTCGTCGAGGAGCCGCAGAAGAACGGCAAGACGATCCGCTGGTGCCAGGTCGACGTCGGCGAGGCCGAGCCCCGCGGGATCGTGTGCGGCGCGCACAACTTCCTCGTCGGGGACAAGGTCGTCGTCGTCCGTCCCGGCGCCGTGCTGCCCGGCGGCTTCGCCATCAGCGCCCGCAAGACCTACGGCCACGTCTCCGACGGCATGATCTGCTCGGCCCGCGAGCTCGGCCTGGGTGACGACCACGACGGCATCATCCGGCTCGTCGAGTGGGGCCTGGGCGACGTGCCCGCCGGCACCGACGCGATCGGCCTGCTCGGCCTCGCCGAGGAGACCGTCGAGGTCAACGTCACGCCCGACCGCGGCTACGCGCTGAGCGTGCGCGGCGTCGCCCGCGACTACGCGCTCGCGACCGGTGCCGCCTTCACCGACCCCGCCGCGGTCGACGTGCCGAAGGCGACCGACGACGGCTTCGCCGTCCGGCTCGCCGACGAGGCGCCGGTCCACGGCGTCGCCGGCTGCGACCGGTACGTCGCCCGCGTCGTCCGCGGCGTCGACCCGACGCGCCCGTCGCCGGCGTGGATGCGCCGCCGGCTCGAGCAGGCCGGCATGCGGCCGATCTCGCTCGCCGTCGACGTGACGAACTACGTCATGCTCGCCGTCGGCCAGCCGCTGCACGCCTTCGACCTCGCGGGCCTGCAGGCGCCCGTCGTCGTGCGCCGGGCGCGCGCGGGGGAGCGCCTCACGACGCTCGACGACGTCGAGCGGGTCCTCGACCCCGAGGACCTGCTCATCACCGACGCGGGCGGCGAGCGCGTGCTCGCCCTCGCCGGCGTCATGGGCGGCGCGAGCAGCGAGGTCACCGACGCGACGACCGACGTCCTCGTCGAGGCGGCGCACTTCGACCCGATCACCGTCGCCCGCTCGTCGCGCCGGCACCGGCTGTCGACCGAGGCGAGCAAGCGGTTCGAGCGCGGCGTCGACGTCGACCTCGCCGACCGGGCCGCCGAGCTCGCCGTCCGGCTCCTCGTCGAGCACGGCGGCGGCACCGCCGCGGAGGTCACGGACGTCGACGAGCGGCCCGCCCCGGTTGTCGTCGACCTGCCGGCCGGGCTCGCCGCGCGCGTCATCGGCGTGCCCCTGGACCGCGAGCAGGTCGTCGCGCACCTGGAGCGGATCGAGTGCCGGGTGGAGCCCGGCCCCGACGACGTCCTGCGGGTCGTCCCGCCGTCCTGGCGTCCGGACCTGCGGCTGCCGGTCGACCTCGTCGAGGAGGTGGCCCGGCTCGTCGGCTACGACACCATCCCGTCGGTGCTGCCCACCGCGCCGGCAGGGCGCGGGCTGACCCACGCCCAGCGGGCCCGTCGGTCGGTGGCCCGGGCCCTGGCCGAGCACGGCTTCGTCGAGGTGCTCACCTACCCCTTCGTCGCGCCGTCGGTGCACGACGCGCTCGGTCTCGCGCCGGACGACGACCGGCGCCGGGCGCTGCGGCTGGCCAACCCGCTGTCGGACGAGGCGCCGGAGCTGCGCACGTCCCTGCTCGCGACGCTGCTCGAGGCCCTGCGCCGCAACGTCGGCCGGGGCGCCACCGACGTCGCCCTCTTCGAGACCGGCCTCGTGACCCGGCCGGAGCGGCTCGACGCCGTGGCCCCGCAGCTGCCGGTCGGGGTACGGCCGTCCGACGACGACCTCGCCGCGCTCCACGCCGCCGTCCCGCCGCAGCCTCTGCGGCTGGCCGTCGTCCTCGCCGGCCAGCGGGTCCCCGCCGGGTGGACCGGCCCGGGCCGGCCCGCGGACTGGACCGACGCCGTCGACGCCGCGCTGCACGTCGCGCGGACCCTCGGTGTCGAGCTCACCGTCGAGGCCGACACCGACCACGCACCCTGGCACCCGGGCCGGTGCGCGCGCCTGTCCCTGGCCGGCCGGACGGTCGGGCACGCCGGCGAGCTGCACCCGAAGGTCGTCGCGGCGCTCGCCCTGCCGGCCCGTACCGTCGCCGCGGAGGTGGACCTCGACGCCCTCGTCACCGCGTCCGGCACCGTCCGGCAGGCGTCGGCGGTCTCGACGTTCCCCGTGGCCAAGGAGGACGTCGCGCTCGTCGTCGACGCGGCCGTCCCGGCGGCGGCGGTGCGCGACGCGCTCGTCGCCGGCGGCGGCGACCTCGTCGAGAGCGTCCGCCTGTTCGACGTCTACACCGGCAGCCAGGTCGGCGAGGGGAAGAAGTCGCTCGCCTTCTCGCTGCGCCTGCGGGCCCCGGACCGCACCCTGACCGCCCAGGAGGCGGCCGCCGCCCGCGACGCGGCCGTCGCCGAGGCCGGCCGCCGCTGCGGGGCGGTCCTGCGCGGCGCCTGACCGCTCGTCCCGGCCGCCTCTGACCCGAACGCGGGTCGGGGGCGGTCCGGCGTCCACGCCGCTGCGCCGAAGTCTCGACGTCAGGTCGAGGGTCAGGCCAATCCCGGGCGGCGTCGACCTCGACGAGAGGCTGAGGCTGCGTACGGTCGTCATCCCATCGTCCGCTGCCCGTCGATCGCCTCCCGGACGATGTCGGCGTGACCGGCGTGCTGGGCCGTTTCGGCGACGACGTGCAGCAGCGCCCTCCGCACGGAGCGCGTCGCGTCCGGCGGGAACCAGGGCGCCACCGGCAGCGGGTGGGCCGCGTCGAGGTCGAGGTCGCCCGCCACGAGCGCGTCGGTACGCGCGGCGACCTCCTCGTACTCCGCGAGGACCGAGGCGAGCGTCTCGCCGTCCAGGAGGCGGAAGGTGTCGGCGTGCGCCGCCATGCCTGCCTCGTCGAACGGCGCCGAGATGAGGCTCGGCAGCTGCTGGGCCCACCGGACCCAGCCGTCCTCCATCGCGCTGACGTGCTTGACGATGCCGCCGACGCACAGCGCGCTGACGGTGGGCGTCGCCGTCGTCTGCTCGTCGGTGAGGCCCTGCGCGGTCTGCCGCAGGAAGTGGCGGTGGGTGCGCAGGGTCTCCACCAGGTCGTCGCGCTCGCTCGTCGTGCCCATCTCGGTCCTCCCGGTCCGTGCCGCCTAGGGTGGCGGCGTCGCGGACAGGCCTACACCCGCCCACCGACAACCGGTCGTGACGCGACCGGCCCGACCGCCGCAGGAGCGCCCATGACCCCCGCCGTCCCTCCCTCCCGCACGGCCCTCGTCACCGGCGCCGCGCGCGGCCTCGGGCGCGCCCTGGCCCTCGGGCTCGCGGCCGACGGCGTCGCCGTCGCGCTGCTCGGCCGCCGGCGCGACGCGCTCGCACCGGTCGTGGCCGAGGCCGAGGAGCACGGGGTCCGGGCGGTCGCGGTCGAGGCCGACGTCCGGTCGTGGCCGGCGGTCGAGCGGGCGGTCGCCGACGCGGTGGCGGCGCTCGGCACGCTCGACCTGCTCGTCAACAACGCCGGCGTCGTCGACCCCGTCGAGGTGCCGGTCTGGGAGGCCGACCCGCAGGACTGGTGGGACGTCGTCGAGACCGACCTGCGCGGGCCGTTCCACTGCGTGCGTGCCGTCGTCCCGGGCATGCTCGCCGCCGGCGGCGGACGGGTCGTCGACCTGTCCAGCGGTGCGGGGGCGCGGGACCGGCCGGAGTACTCGGCGTACTGCGCCGCCAAGGCGGGCCTGGCCCGGATCGGCGGCGCCGTGCACCTCGCCGGTGCCGAGCGCGGCCTGCGGTCCTTCGAGATCTCGCCCGGCGTGGTCCGCACGGACATGACCGCGTCGATGCGGATGCACGACGGGCGCACGGAGTGGACGGCCGTCGAGGACGTCGTCGACCTCGTCACCGCGGCCGCGCGCGGCGAGCTCGACGCCTGGTCCGGGTGCTACCTGCGGGCCGGTGACGACACGCCGCTGCGCCTGGCCGCCGCCGGTCCGCCCGGCCCGGACGGGCGCCGGCTGCGGGTGCTGCCCCTCGGGCCGGACGACCCCGTGGCCCCCTGACGCCGGGGTTCACCCGACCGGCCGATCAAGGAACCGGGCCGCCGGCCGACGAGGGGAGTGTCGGCACCGGCACGATCCGGTGGAGGTGGGTCAGGTGCACGCACTGAGGAACACCGTCGTGACGCTCGTCGTCGTCGCCCTCGTCCTCGTCGCGGGGCGGTGGATGCTCGACAACCAGCACGACTTCGACGACCGGACGACGGGCTCGATCTGCCGGGTCAGCGACCGCTGCTGAGCCGCCCCGGGCGGCACGTATGGCCATGCGCGGACGTGTATAGTCATGCGACATGACGATTCGTGCGGCCGTCGCGGGGGCGAGCGGCTACGCCGGCGGCGAGCTGCTCCGGCTGCTCCTGTCCCACCCCGAGGTCGAGATCGGCGCGGTGACGGCGGCGTCCAACGCCGGCACCCGGCTCGGTGACCACCAGCCGCACCTCGTCCCGCTCGCCGAGCGCGTGCTCGAGCCGACGACCGCCGAGGTGCTCGACGGTCACGACGTCGTCTTCCTCGCCCTCCCGCACGGGGCGAGCGGCCCGATCGCCGCCGCGCTGCCGCCGACGACCGTCGTCATCGACGCGGGCGCCGACCACCGGCTCGCCGACCCCGACGCCTGGACACAGTTCTACGGCACGGAGCACGCCGGCACGTGGCCGTACGGACTGCCCGAGCTCCTCCACGCCGACGGCAGCCGCCAGCGAGACGCGCTCGCCGGCGCTCGCCGGATCGCCGTGCCCGGCTGCTACCCGACGGCCGTGACGCTCGCCCTCGCCCCCGGCTTCGCCGCCGGGCTGCTCGAGGGCGACGACGTCGTCGTCGTCGCGGCCTCGGGCACCTCCGGCGCCGGCCGGGCCCTCAAGGCCAACCTCCTCGGCAGCGAGGTCATGGGCTCCATGAGCCCGTACGGCGTCGGCGGCGTGCACCGGCACACCCCGGAGATCGAGCAGAACCTCGCGCTCGCGGGCGGCTCGCCGGTCCAGGTGTCGTTCACCCCCACCCTGGCGCCGATGGCCCGCGGGATCCTCGCGACGTGCACCGCCCGGCTCGCGCCCGGGGCGGAGCCGGCCGCGGTCCGGGGGGCCTGGGAGAAGGCCTACGCCGACGAGCCCTTCGTCCACGT
>JBQGCR010000169.1:0-1914 GCA_052038585.1 Kineosporiaceae bacterium | reverse complement strand
CCCGGGGGGGCGGGGCCACCCCCCCCCCGCGCGGGGCGTGGCCCCCGCCCCGGGGGCGGGCGACGAGCCGCTCGGCGTCAAGCGGATCATCGGCTCGCTCGGGCTCGTCGACCTGGACACCCCGCCGGAGACGGTCGCCGGGGCCGTCGCGGGGCTGCGGATCTTCGCCGGGTACGCCGGCTGGTCCGGCGGGCAGCTCGAGGACGAGGTGGAGGACGGCGCCTGGTACGTCGTCGACGCCGAGCCGCGGGACCCGTTCTCCGACACCCCGGACGCGCTGTGGCGCGACGTCCTGCGCCGCCAGCGCGGCGACCTCGCCTTCGTCGCGAACTACCCCGACGACGTGTCGATGAACTGACCGGCCGTCAGCCGTCGGCGCACGCCCGGCGGACGAGCTCGCGCAGGCTCGTGCCGCTGTCCTGCGGCAGGTCCAGGTCGGTCGTCGCCGTGCCCCACCACGTGTCCGCGCGGACCGGGACGACGAGCGCGCCGGTGGCCGCGCAGTCGGTGACGCGGTAGGTGACGTCGACCTGCCGCTCCGCGAGGCCGTCGAGCCGGAACGGCACGGGGGTGGCCCCGACGAGCTCGAGGCCGGGCAGCGACCGCCCGACGCCGACGACGTCCGTGCCCGTGAGGCCGGCGTTGCGGACGGTCGCGCTGAGCTGCACGGTCCGCGGCGACGCCCCCCAGCCCGAGCCGGAGCCCTCGGTGAGCCGGGGCGCGACGAGGCCGGAGGCCCACAGCGCCGTCCCGAGCACGGCCACCCCGGCGACGGCGGCCGCACCGCGGGTCACGCGCCGGCGCACGTGCGGCGGCACGGCGCCGGCCTCCGGGTCGAGCCGGCTCCAGGTCTCGTCGGTGACGCTCATGCGGGGCTCCTCGGCTCGGGTGCTTGACGTCGGCGCTGCAGTGCCTCAATGTATCGAGTCATTGATACATTGGCAACGGTCGGCAGCGACCGGGGGAGCGGGTCACCATGGCAGGGTCCTTCATCGTCCTCATGGCACTGGGCGTGCTCGCGCTCGTCCTCCTCGGGCTCGTCCTGCGGGACGTCATGGTGTCCCGGGTGTCCCGGGCTCGGCTCGAGCGCTTCGCCCGGCGGCAGGCGCTCGACGTCACGCCGGGCAACGGCGACCTCGTCATCCGCTACCTCGCCGTGACCCGCCGCTGGCGCACGCTCGGCCTCGTCGTCGCCTTCCTCGCCGGGGTCGCCTGGTCCCTGCGGGACTCGAAGGTCACGGCGAACTTCCTCGCGATGTTCCTCGGCTGGTTCGCCGGGGCCGTCGTCGCGGAGTGGCGCCTGGCGGCCGGGCCGCGGGGCGGGCCGCGCCGGGCCGCGGTGCTCACCCCGCGCCGGCTCGCCGACCACCTCGGCGCCGTGCCGCGCGGGCTGGTCGCCGGGCTCGCCGTCGTGTGCGCCGTCCTCGCCGGCATCGGCCTCGTCGGCGCTCTCGCCGGGTCGCGGGCGGTGGACCGGTCCGACCTCGGCCTCGGCGTCCTCGGCGCGGCGCTCGCCGTCGGCGTCCCCGCCGCCGTCGCCCGGGACGTCCTCGACCGGGCGCAGCCGGCCGGCCTCGCGCCGGACGTCCTCGCGGCCGACGACGCCGTCCGCGACCGCTCGATCGCCGTCCTCGCCGGCTGCGCCGTCGCCTTCCTCGGCTGGCCCGTCGCCCTCCTCCTCGTCGCCGCCGGGGACGCGGCGGGGGTGGCCGTGACGCCCGCCCTGCTCGCGCTGGTCGCGGTCGTCGTCCTGCCCCTGCTCGGCTGGCTCGTCGCCACCGTGCCGCAGCGGGTCCGCCGCCCGGTGGTCGTCGCGTGATCGTCGAGGTCGACGTCGGCTCGCCCGTGCCGCCGTACGAGCAGGTGCGGGCCCAGCTCGCCGCGCTCGCCGCGTCCGGCGCGCTGCCGGTCGGC
>JBQGCR010000168.1:0-2103 GCA_052038585.1 Kineosporiaceae bacterium | reverse complement strand
CGGCTTCGACGCCCTCTACGCCGCGTGGCTCGACGACTTCGCCGCCCGCGACGTCGAGGCCGTCGGCTTCGGGCTCGTCACGCTGCGCCGCCCGGTCGACGGCGCCCCGACCCTGCGCCGGGTCGAGGAGGCCCGCGGCGGCGCGGGCGCCGGCCTCGGCGAGCACCTCGCGGCTGCGCTCGCGACGCACGACCGGCTGCGGGCGCTCGGCGACGACGGCCTGCTCGACACGACCCTCGTCGTCGCCGGCGACGTCAGCGAGGAGCGCCATCACCGCCCCGGCGAGCCGGAGCCCGCCGTCGTCCTCCTCCGCCAGACCTCCGGCTTCGCGCGCACCGTGCAGGTGAGCGGCGAGGTCGCCGGCGTCGTCGGCGCCTGCGACGGCGACCTCACGCTCGGCCAGATCACCGCCGGGATGGCGGTCCTGCTCGACCGCGGTGTCGGCGAGGTCCGCGCCGCGGTGCTCGACGCCGTCCGCGGCCTCGCCGAGGACGGCTTCCTCCGGGTGGTCTAGATCCGGGCCCAGGTCCGCAGGGCGTGCTCGACGACGGCGATGAGGGTCTGCTTGGCCGACTCGCGGTCCCGGGCGTCGCAGACGAGGACGGGCACCTCCGGGCCGAGCTGGAGGGCCTCCCGGACCTCCTCGGGACGGTGCCGCAGGAGGCCGTCGAAGGCGTTGACGGCGACGACGAAGGGCAGGCCGCGGGCCTCGAAGAAGTCGATCGGGCCGAAGCAGTCCTCGAGCCGGCGGGTGTCGACGAGGACGACGGCGCCGATCGCCCCGCGCACGAGGTCGTCCCACATGAACCAGAAGCGGTTCTGGCCGGGCGAGCCGAACAGGTAGAGCACGAGCTCGGAGTCGATGGAGATCCGGCCGAAGTCCATGGCCACGGTCGTCGTCGTCTTGTTCGGCGTCGCCGTGAGGTCGTCGACCGACGCGCTCGCGGCGGTCATGACCGCCTCGGTGCGCAGCGGGACGATCTCGGAGACGGCGCCGACGAACGTCGTCTTGCCGGCCCCGAACCCGCCGGAGACGACGATCTTCGTCGAGCGGGTGGGCCGGTCGTCAGAGGCGCTGGAGGCCACTGAGCACTCTCCTCAGGAACGCGGGGTCTCGCTCGTCGCCACGGGCGGCCGAGGTGTCGAGGACGTCGACGAGCCCGAGCTCGACCATGTCCGCGACGATGACGCGGGTGACGCCGATGGGGTGGCCGAGGGCCGCGGCGATCTCGGCGATGGAGACCGTCTCGCGGCACAGCTCGATGACCTGGCCGTGCTCGGGGTCGACGAGCGACATGGACCCGGTGTCGACGCCCTCGGCCCGCGAGACGACGAGCGCCTCGATCTCGTACTCGCGCGTCGGCCGGGTGCGGCCGCGGGTGCGGGCGTAGGGACGCACGAGCGACGGCGTCGCGCCCTCCGGCGCGGGCGTCACCCCCGGGTCGGTGCTCACCGCGGCACCCTCCCCGGCCCCGGCCGCCTCACGCCCGGCCGGACCAGGCCGAGGACGGCGCCGCCGCCGCGGCCCCTGCGGCGCCGGTCGCCGCCGAGCCCGGCTGGCGCAGGGCGGGGGACAGGTGCTCCCCGACGCGGTCGACGAGCATCGTCATCTCGTACCCGACGAGCCCGATGTCGGACGTCGGCGCCGCGAGCACCGCGAGCCACGAGCCGTCCGAGATGGCCATGAGCAGGAGGAACCCGCCCTGCATCTCGACGATCGTCTGCACCACCTGACCGGCCGAGAAGCACAGGGCCGCCCCGTTGGTCAGGCTGCCCAGCCCCGAGGCCACCGCGGACAGCTGGTCGGCGCGGTCGCGCGGCAGCCCCGCGGAGGCGGCCATGAGCAGGCCGTCCGCGGAGACGACGGCGGCGTGCGCGACGCCCGCGACGCGTTGGGCGAACGCGTCGACCATCCAGGCGACGTCGGTACCGGTACCGGTGCTCACTGCGCTCCTTCCTCGGGGCCGGCCTGGCCGGCGGGGTCCTTCGGGGTGTCGGTGCGGTCGGGGTCCTCGGGTCGGCCCGTCGCGGCGGGCGGCCCGAACAGACCGCCGCCGGCGACGGCGGGCGCCCCGGCGGCGAGCGCCTGGCGCCGGGCCTGGC
>JBQGCR010000167.1:0-5844 GCA_052038585.1 Kineosporiaceae bacterium | reverse complement strand
GTGTGCGTCTGCACCTGGCTCGACCGCGACACCGAGCGCCCCTGGACCCGCTGAGGAGGGGCGTCAGAGCAGCGTGCGCAGGGCCCGGTCGAGGTCGGTCCAGAGGTCCTCGACGTCCTCGATGCCGACGGACAGCCGCAGGAGGTTCTCGGGCACGTCGGGGGACTCGGCGGCGTGCCGGCGACGGCGCTCGAGGGTCGACTCGACGCCGCCGAGGCTCGTCGCGTGGGTCCACACCCGGACGGCCGCGGCGACCCGCTCGGCGCCGTCCGCGCCGCCCGCGACCTCGACCGCGACGACCGACCCGAAGGACGCCATCTGGGCCGCCGCGCGCGCGTGGCCCGGGTCGTCCGGCAGCGACGGGTGGCGCACCCGGACGACGGCCGGGTGCCCCGAGAGCCGGCGGGCCAGTTCGGCCGCGCTCGCCGCGGAGCGCTCGACGCGGACCGCGAGGGTCCGCAGCCCGCGCAGCGCGAGCCACGTCTCGAACGAGCCGGCGATGCCGCCGTGCATCGTCCGGTGGGCGAGGAGCCGGGCGTGCAGGTCGTCGTCCCGGGTGACGGTCGCGCCGAGGACGAGGTCGGAGTGCCCGGCGAGGTACTTCGTCACGGAGTGGACGACGACGTCCGCGCCGTGGTCGAGCGGGCGCAGCCCGAGCGGCGTCGAGAACGTGTTGTCGAGAACGACGAGCGCCCCGCGGGCGTGGGCGGCGGCGACGAGCGCCGGCAGGTCGGCGACCTCGAGCATGGGGTTCGTCGGCGTCTCGACCCAGAGGAGGGCGGCGGCGCCGTCGCCCTCGCCGAGGGCAGCGACGACGGCGTCGGTGTCGCGGATCGTCGCCTCGACGACCTCGAGGTGGCCGCTCGCGCGCTGCGCCGCCGTCAGGCCCGTCGTCCCCGAGTCCGGGTGGTCGGGGACGACGACGCGGCTGCCGAGCGGCGCGAGAGCGAAGGCGGCCGAGATGGCCGCCATGCCCGACGCGAAGACGAGCGACCGGCCGCCCTCGAGCGCCCCGAGCGCCTCCTCGAACGCCACCCACGTGTCGTTGCTCCAGCGGGCGTAGACCGGTCCCGGACCGTCCGAGCCGGCCGGCACGCCGACGTAGGTCGACGTCGTCGTCACCGGCGGGTTGAGCGGGGCGCCGGGTGTGCGGGCCGGGCGTCCGGCGGTGACCGCCAGGGTGGCGGGGGACAGGTCACCGGTGTCGTCGTTCACACGCCCGACAGTAGCCAGCGCCGCCGGGCGCACTCCGCGCACGGGTAGGGTCGCCCTCGATGAACGCCACCCCGGAGCCCGCAGGCCGTCCCCGCGTCGCCGTCGTCTTCGGCGGCCGCTCCAGCGAGCACGCGATCTCGTGCGTCACCGCCGCGGGGGTGCTGCGCGCGCTGGACCGCACGCGGTGGGACGTCGTCCCGGTCGGCATCACCCGCTCCGGCCGCTGGGTGCTCGCCCCGGACGACCCCGCCCGCTGGGAGCTGAGCGGCAGCGAGCTGCCCGAGGTCGACGGCGGGGACGGGCCCGCGGTGCTCGTGCCGCTCGAGGTCGGGTCGGCCGGCCTCGTCGTCACCGAGCCGGGCCGGGTGCCGCAGGTGCTCGCCGACGTCGACGTCGTCCTGCCCCTGCTCCACGGGCCGTTCGGCGAGGACGGCACGATCCAGGGGCTGCTCGAGCTCGCCGACGTCCGCTACGTCGGCTCGGGCGTCCTCGCGAGCGCCGCGAGCATGGACAAGCACGTCATGAAGGTCATGCTCGCCGGTGCCGGGCTGCCGGTCGGGCCGTACGTCGTCGTCCCGCCGCGGCGGTGGACGGCGGACAAGGCGGGCGTCCACGAGGACGTCGCCGCGCTCGGCTGGCCGGTCTTCGTCAAGCCGGCGCGGGCCGGGTCGAGCATCGGGATCAGCAAGGTCGACGGTCCGGACGGGCTCGACGCGGCGATCGAGGAGGCCCGCCGGCACGACCCGAAGGTCGTCGTCGAGGCCGCGATCACCGGCCGGGAGATCGAGTGCGCCGTCCTCGAGGACCTCGACGGCGGGGCACCGCGGACGAGCGTGCCGGGGGAGATCGAGGTCGTCTCCGGCCACGCGTTCTACGACTTCGCGGCGAAGTACCTCGACACCGGCTCGGTGCGGCTCTCCGCGCCGGCGGACCTGCCCGACGACGTCGTCGCCCGGGTCCGCGACCTGTCGGCGCGCACGTTCGAGGTCATGGGCTGCGAGGGGCTGGCGCGGGTGGACTTCTTCGTCGGCGAGGACGGCACGGTGACCGTCAACGAGCTCAACACGATGCCCGGCTTCACGCCGTTCTCGATGTACCCGCGGCTGTGGCAGGCGACCGGGCTGGACTACCCCGAGCTCGTCGACACGCTGCTGCGGCTCGCGCTGCGCCGCCCGACCGGCCTGCGCTGAGGCCCGTCCGTCAGGACGTCAGGCCGACGCACTCGCGGCCCTGGGGCAGCGGCGCGACGCTCTCGCGGAGGTCGACGAGCGCGCCGCTGGCGTTCTCCCGGCCGTAGGACGCGGGGACGAGCACCTCGACCTGCGGCGTCCTGCCGTACGTCGTGAAGCGCAGGGGTGCGTCCGATCCCTCGCCGGGGTCGTCGAGCACCCAGTCGACACCGTCGACCGTCAGGCACGGCGACGTCGTCGGGCCCGTCTCGTCGAGCCCGCAGCGCAGCAGGATGCCGGGCGAGCCCCAGACGAGGACGCCCTGCACGGGCGCGCCGGCCGCCGCGCGCGGCTGGTCGAGCACCCGCTGCGGGGCGCGGTCGAGCACCTGGGCGCAGGCCGGCGAGCCGCCCTGCGGTGCGGCGGTCGGGTCGGCGGCCGGGTCCTGCTCGCCGCCGGAGCAGCCGGCGAGGGCCCCGGCGACGAGCAGCGCGGCGAGCGGGACGGTGCCCCTCAGACGTGGACGACGGTGCACGTGAGCGTGCGCGTGATGCCCTTGACGTCCTGGATGCGGGCGATGACGAGCTGCCCGAGCTGGTCGATCGTCTCGGCCTCGATGCGAGCGATGACGTCGTAGGGGCCGGTGACGTCCTCAGCCAGCGTGACGCCCGGGAGCTGGGCGATCTCGCGCGTGACGCTCGAGGACTTGCCCACCTCGGTCTGGATGAGGATGTACGCCTGGACCACTCAACGTCCCCTTGGGTCTCGCCGGATCGGACTGTGCTGACAGCGGGACACGCTACCGCGCCCGCCGCGCGGTCCCGACAGCCTGGCACGATGGCCGGGTGAGCGACGGCCCCGGCGACCTGTCCGCCGTCGGGGAGGACGCGCTCGTCGCCGACGTCCTGGGCCGCTACCGTCCCGCCCCCGCGGGCGTCGTCGTCGGGCCGGGGGACGACGCGGCGGTCCTCGACCCCGCGGCCTTCGGGGGAGGGCGCGTCGTCGTCTCGACCGACACGCTCGTCGAGCACCGCGACTTCCGCCGCGACTGGTCCGGCGCGCACGACGTCGGCGTCAAGCTCGCCGCCCAGAACCTCGCCGACGTCGCCGCGATGGGCGCCCGGCCCGTCGCCCTGCTCGTCAGCCTCGCGGCGCCCGGGGACCTGCCCGCGGGCTGGGCGGCGGCCCTCGCCGACGGGCTCGACGACGAGTGCGCGCGGGCGGGCGCGCACGTCGTCGGCGGGGACGTCTCCGAGGCCTCGGAGGTGGTCCTCACGGGGACCGCCCTCGGGCTGCTCACCGGCCCCGCGGTGCTCCGGTCGGGCGCCCGGCCCGGCGACGTCGTCGCCGTCGCCGGCCGCACCGGTCCCTCGGCGGCGGGTCTCGCGCTGCTGCTCGCCGGCCGGGCGGACGACGCCGACCACGCCGGTCTCGTCGCGGCGCACCGCGCCCCGCGTCCGCCGTACGAGGCCGGGCCGCTCGCGGCCGCCACCGGGGCGAGCGCGCTCGTCGACACGAGCGACGGCCTGCTCCGCGACGCCGGCCGGGTCGCCCGGGCGTCCGGCGTCGTCCTCGACCTCGACCTGCCCACCCCGGAGCAGGACCTCGTCGCCGCGGCGCGCTCGCTCGGCGACGAGGCGCTCGCGACGGCCTGGGTGCTCACCGGCGGCGAGGACCACGCCCTGCTCGCCTGCTTCCCGCCGGACGTCGCGCTCCCCGAGGTCTACCGCGCCGTCGGCACCGTCCGTGCCCCGGCGCCCGGGGAGCAACCCGCCGCCCTCGTCACCGGCCGCCCCTGGACCGGCGACCAGGGCTGGCTCCACTGGCGCTGACGCGCATGATCACCGACGCCAGGCGCATGATCACGGACACCGGGTGCATGATCACCGAGGTGCCGGGGTGATCATGCACGGGGTGCGGGGCAAAACACTGAGGCCGCGTCCCTGGCGGGACGCGGCCGGTGCTCGTGCCTGAGGGCTGGGGTCAGCGGGTGACCTGGCCGCCCTTGAGGCAGGAGGTGCAGACGTTGAGCCGCTTCGGCGTCGCCCCCACCATCGCGCGGACGCGCTGGATGTTGGGGTTCCAGCGCCGCTTGGTGCGGCGGTGCGAGTGCGAGATGTTGTGACCGAAGCCCGGCCCCTTGCCGCAGACGTCGCAGTTGGCAGCCACCGGTGGTTCTCCTGACGTACTCGATCGTGGGACGGGCGTGTGTGCGCGGGGATCCGGGCAACCTCGACAGGGTATCGGACGCCCCGGCCGCAGCCCAAACCGGCGCGGTGGCGCGGCGTGCCCTGTGGACGGTGCCAGGGTGCCACACCGGCGGCGGCTAGGGTTCACCGCGTGGCGGGTTCCGGGGTGCTCGAGGTGCTCGACGCCGCCGCCGCGCGCCGCTGGGCGGTGACGGCCCTGTCGGCGCTCGGGCACGCGCGCGAGGAGATCGACGCCCTCAACGTCTACCCGGTCCCGGACGGCGACACCGGCACCAACCTCTACCTCACCGTCGAGGCCGCGTGCGCCACCGTGCTCGCCCTGCCGCCGGACGCCGACGCCGCGACCGTGGCCGGCGCCTTCGCCCGCGGGGCGCTGCTCGGCGCGCGCGGCAACTCCGGCGTCATCAGCGCGCAGATCTTCCACGGCTGGGCGGACGTGCTCGCCGAGCGCGGCGTGCTCGACGGCGCCGCCCTGCGCGAGGCCTTCGCCCGCTCCGACGCCCAGGCGTGGGCGGCCGTCGCCGAGCCGGTCGAGGGGACGATCCTGTCGGTGAGCCGGCACGTCGCGCGGGTCGCCGCCGACCACCCGGACGAGCGGCTCGGCCCGCTCGTCGGCGTCTGCGTCTGCGCCGCCCGCGAGGCCCTGGCCCGCACGACGTCCCAGCTCGAGGCGCTGCGCCGCGCGGGCGTCGTCGACGCCGGCGGCCGCGGCTACCTCGTCGTCCTCGAGGCGCTCGACGAGGTGGTCAACGGCCGCCGCGGCTCACGGCCGAGCGGGCGCGCCCCGCGCCCGGGGGTGCGGGCGCTCGCCGTCGCCCCGGCGCGGCAGGACTGCGCGGACCACGGGCCGGGGGACCGGGCCTACGAGGTCATGTACCTGCTCGACGCCCCGGAGAGCGCGGTGGCCGGGCTGCGCTCGGCGCTCGGCACCGTGGGCGACAGCCTCGTCGTCGTCGGCGGGGGGTCGGGCCCCGGCACCGGGCTGTGGCACGTCCACGTCCACACCGACGACCCCGGCGCCGCGGTGGAGGCCGGCATCGACGCCGGCCGGCCGCACAGCATCCGGATCACCCACTTCGCCGAGCAGCTGCCGCAGCGCGGCGGCGCGGGCCCCGGCCGCCCCCACGGCCCCGTCGGCGGGCTCGTCGCGTGCGCCGCCGGCCCCGGCCTCGCCCGGCTCTTCGAGGCCGCGGGCGCCGTCGTCGTCCCGACCGGGCCGGGCCGGCGGCCGAGCACCGGCGACCTCCTCG
>JBQGCR010000166.1:0-10781 GCA_052038585.1 Kineosporiaceae bacterium | reverse complement strand
GCCGTGATCCTCGAGGGCATCCACTTCCGCTACCTGCAGGGCAAGACCGTCGGGGAGGGCTTCGGCTCGGTCGGCGGGCTCGTCGAACCCCTTGTCGCGCAGGGCCTGTCCGCCATGGAGGAGCACGACTGATGGACTTCTCGTACGACGCCCGCACCCGCGAGCTCCTCGCCGAGCTCGGGGACTTCCTCGCCGGCCACGTCGAGCCGGCCGAGCCGCTGTTCGCCGAGCAGCGCGCCGCCCTGGACGACCCGTGGGCCTGGAGCCGCACGCCGGTCCTCGCCACCCTGCGTGAGGAGGCGCGCCGGCGCGGGCTGTGGAACCTCTTCCTGCCCGGCGAGCACGGCGCGGGGCTGACGAACCTCCAGTACGCGCCGCTCGCCGAGCTCAGCGGGCGCAGCATCCACCTCGCGCCGCCCGCGATGAACTGCGCCGCCCCGGACACCGGGAACATGGAGGTGCTCGCCCTCTTCGGCACGCCCGAGCAGAAGGAGCGCTGGCTGGAGCCGTTGCTCGACGGGCGGATCCGCTCGGCGTTCGCCATGACCGAGCCGGACGTCGCGTCGTCCGACGCGACGAACATCTCGACGTCGATCCGCCGCGACGGCGACGAGTACGTCGACGACGGGCGCACGTGGTGGATCACCGGGGCGATGAACCCGGACTGCGAGATCTTCGTCGTCATGGGCAAGACCGACCCGACGGCCGACCGGCACCGCCAGCAGTCGATGATCCTCGTGCCCCGGGACACCCCGGGCCTGACCGTCGAGCGCGGCCTGACCGTCTTCGGCTACGACGACGCCTCCCACGGCGGGCACGCCCAGCTGACCTTCGACGGCGTCCGCGTCCCCGCGTCGAACCTCGTCGGCGGCGAGGGTGACGGGTTCGCCATCGCCCAGGCGCGGCTCGGACCGGGCCGGATCCACCACTGCATGCGCTCGATCGGCATCGCCGAGCGGGCGATCGAGCTCATGGTCGACCGGGCCGCGGGCCGGGTCGCCTTCGGCCGGCCGCTCGCCGACCAGGGCGTCGTCCGGGACTGGATCGCGGAGGCGCGGGTGAGGGTCGAGCAGCTGCGGCTGCTCGTCCTCAAGACCGCCTGGCTCATGGACACCCAGGGCAACAAGGCGGCGCACACCGAGATCCAGGCGATCAAGATCGCCACCCCCGCCACGGTGCAGTGGATCCTCGACAAGGCCATCCAGGTGCACGGCGCGGGCGGGCTGTCCGCCGACTTCCCGCTCGCCGAGGCCTACGCCGGCATCCGGACCCTGCGCTTCGCCGACGGTCCCGACGAGGTGCACAAGAGCGCCCTGGCCCGCGCGGAGATCAGGCGCCGTCACCCGCGCTGAGCGGGCCGGGCAGACTGGGACGGTGCGCACGCCGACGGGGGAGCCGACGACCCTGCGCTCGGTGGCCCTGCACGCGTACGCCCCCGCGACGCTCTACGCCGTCGGGTCCGGCGCGGTGGCCCCCGCCGTGGCGCTGCTCGCCCGCGAGCTCGGCGCGTCCGTCGGCGTCGCGGGCCTCGTCGTCTCGCTGCTCGCGGTCGGGCAGGTGCTCGGCGACGTACCCGCCGGGGCGATCGCGGCCCGCGCGGGGGAGCAGCGCGCCATGCTCGGCGCGGTCGCGCTGTCCTGCCTCGCCCTGGGCGGCTGCCTGCTCGCGCCCGGGGTGGCGCAGCTGTGCGTCGCCGTCTTCGTCCTCGGCCTGGCGAACAGCGTCTTCGGCCTGGCGCGGCAGACGTACCTCACCGAGGTCGTGCCGGTCCACCTGCGCGCCCGCGCCTTGTCGACGCTCGGCGGCACGATGCGGATCGGCATGTTCGTGGGACCGTTCCTCGCGGCCCCCGTCGTCGCGACCACGGGCCCGCGCGGTGCGTTCTGGGTGCACCTCGTCGCGGGCGCGGTCACCGTCGTCCTGCTCCTCGCGCTCGGCGACCCGGTCGGCCGGCAGGGCGCGCGCCCGGCACCGGTGCGGGCCCGGGACCTGGTGCGGCGCAACGCCCGCGTGCTCGGCACGCTCGGCGGCGCGGCGCTGCTCATCGGGGCCGTCCGGGCGTCGCGCCAGGTCGTCGTCCCGCTCTGGGCCGACCACCTCGGGCTCGACCCGGCCGTGACGAGCATCGTCTACGGCCTCTCCGGCGCCATGGACATGCTGCTCTTCTACCCCTCGGGCCGCGTCATGGACCTGCGCGGCCGGGTCTGGGTGGCGGTGCCGTCGATGGCCGTCATCGGCGTCGCGCACCTCCTCCTGCCGCTGACGACGTCGGCCGTGCCGCTCGTCGCCGTCGCCATGCTCCTCGGGGTCGGCAACGGCATGGGGGCGGGCGTCGTCATGACGCTCGGGGCGGACGTGTCGCCGGTGCGCGGCCGGGCGCAGTTCCTCGGGATCTGGCGCCTGTTCCACGACTCGGGGTCCGCCGCCGGGCCCCTGCTGCTCTCGGGGACGGCGGCGGCCGTCGCGCTCGGCCCGGCCGTCGCCGTCCTCGGCGGCGTCGCGCTCGGGGCCGCGGGGCTGCTCGCCGTGTGGATCCCGAGGTTCTCGACCCCGGCGGACGACTGAGGCCCCGCCACTGGGCGAAAAGTCCGGAAAAAGTTCGGCTCGGGGGCTTTACGGGCGCCGGAACCGTGACCAAGACTGCGAGGGCGACACCGGTCGGTGCCCCTCCCACCCGGAGCGGCCGGTCCGCCTGCCCGAGGCCAGGGTCACGTCGTCCCTCGGAAGGATCCCCACCGCATGCTGCGTCGCCGTCCTGCCCTGCCCGTGCTCGCCACGGGTGCCCTCGTCGCCGGACTGCTGTCCGTCGGCGCCCTGTCCTCGCCGGCGTCCGCGGCGCCGTCCCCCGACGCCGCCGCGGCGGCCGCCGAGGCCCGCGAGCACCGGCGCGTCGTCGACTTCTGGACCGTCGACAAGATCCGCAAGGCCGTCCCGCGGGACTTCGTCAAGACCGCCAAGGGCTTCGCGCCGGCTGCCAAGCCGGTCCGCGGCGTCACCGGCGCCTCGTGGACCGGGGGCGGGGACGTCGTGAAGACCACCGGCAAGGTCTTCTTCGCGATGGGCGGCTCGTACTACGTCTGCTCGGCCGACCTCGTCACGGACGGTGCGAGCGACCGTGACGTCGCGACGACCGCCGGGCACTGCCTCTACGACGAGACGGCCCGCAGCTTCGCGACGAACTGGGTCTTCATCCCCGACTACGACAGCGCGCCCGCGACGCTCGACGGCTCGCTCGCCTTCTGCGCGCAGACGACGTACGGCTGCTGGACGGCGTCGGCGCTCGTCGCGCACTCCGGCTACACGACGGCGGGCGGGTTCACGACCCAGGCGACGCTGCACGACTGGGGCTTCGCCGTGCTCAAGGCGGGTGGCAAGGCGAACGCGCTGCCGACGACGGCGCTGCGGGTGACGCCGCAGGACATCACCTTCTCCGTGCCGGCCCTCGGCGGCACGGTGAACGCCTTCGGCTACCCGGCGTCCGGCAAGTACCAGGGCAAGGACCTCGTGTACTGCTCGGGACCGCTGACGACGGACTCCCGCAACGGGAACCAGACGCTCGGCGTCGCGTGCGACATGACCGGCGGCTCGTCGGGCGGCCCGTGGCTCACCGGCTTCTCCGGCGGCCGGGGCACCCAGTTCTCGGTGAACAGCTACGGCTACAGCAACGTCTCGTTCATGTACGGCCCGCGCTTCGACGGCAAGACGCGGGCGACGTACGACGCTGCGCGGACCGCCACCGGCAACACGGTCGTCAGCGGCGGCTGACGCCGGACGGCCCACGCGACAGGGCCCCGCGCGCGGTGCGTGCGGGGCCCTGCCGTGCGGTGCTGCTGCTCCACCTGCTCGGCGCGTCAGACCTCGACGGGAGCGGGGCGGTGCGCGCCGAGCAGGAGCTCGGCGTCCTCGGCGGTCCGGGCACGGTGCACGAACCCGAGGGCGGACAGCAGCCCGAAGAGCGCGGCGCCGACGAAGGCGGCCACGGCCGCGTAGCCGGCGATGACGCCGATCGTGGCGAACGCGTAGGCGTTGAGGAGCAGGCCGCGCAGCGTGTTGCCCATGAAGAGCGTCTGGCGGAGCTGGCCGAGCTCCTGCGCCTCGGGCGTCGTCTTGTCCTCGAGCTGGATGTACTCGCCCGAGACCTCCTCGTAGGTGCGGCCGCCGGACGAGGCGTTCATGTGCACGAGGATGTAGTGGTCGGCGAAGGCCTTGGCCTGGGCGCCGGTCGTGAGCTGCTGACCGGCGTACTGCTCGAGGTACGGCTTGACGGCCGGGTCATCGATCGCCTCGCCGGCCGGCATCGTGATCTTCTGCGCGGCGAGCTGGTCGTGCACCTGGTCGCCGACGAAGGTCGACGCCCACGTGAGGAGGCCGCCCGCGACGAGCAGGAGGACCGTGACGGCCACGCCGGCCAGGCTGAGCAGGGTGTCGAACGTCTTGCGGCGCATGGGGATCGCCTCTTCCTTTCCGGGACTGGTCCCGGGCTCCCGTCGGATGTTGACACTGGAAGCATCGACGCCCCGGGGGCCGTCCGTGCGGGACCTACGGCCCCGGATCGTCCGCTTTGCGTGTTGTTGATCTTCGAAGGACATCTGCGGCTGCGGCCGTCGCGAACCGGGGATAGCGTCGTCGGTCGTGCCCACCGCAGCCGTCCAGCCGGTCCCGTCCTCCGCCGCCTCCGCCACCGTCGGCTGCTCGGTGACCTTCGACGTCACCACCGACGCCCTGCTGTCCCTCCAGGTCGTCGCGGCGAACGACGACGGCTCCACGCTCGTGGCGCTGCTCGACGGCGTGCCCGTCGAGGTCGAGGAGTGGACCGGCCCGGAGCCCTACGCCCGCCAGCACGTCCTGCGGCTCACGCCCGGGCGGCTCACGGTCTCCTACCAGGCGACGGTGCCGGCCGGGTCCGGCGCGCTGGCGCGGGTCGAGGAGTCCGAGCGGATCATGATGCTGCGGCCCAGCCGCTACTGCCCGTCCGACCGCTTCCTCGCCTACGGCAGCAGCCGTTTCCCCGGCCCGGAGGCCGGCGCGCTCGCACGCCTGCAGGCGATCACCGACTACGTGTCGCAGCACCTGACCTACACCTCGGGCAGCACCGGGCCGACCGACGACGCCGTCGACGTGCTGCTGTCCGGCCAGGGGGTCTGCCGCGACTACGCCCACGTCGTCGTCACCCTCGCCCGGGCGGCCGGGATGGCCGCGCGGCTCGTCGCCGTCTACGCGCCCGGGCTGGACCCGATGGACTTCCACGCCGTCGCCGAGGTGGACGTCGACGGCGTCTGGCACGTCGTCGACGCCACCCACCTCGCGCCGCGGGACACCCTCGTGCGCATCTCGACCGGCCGGGACGCCGCGGACACCGCGTGGGCGACGACGTTGCAGGGCAACGCGACCCTCGTCGGGATGTCGGTGACGGCGGTGGCGGACGAGGGGATCGGGCTCGACGACGGCCGCTCCCCGACCGTCATCGGCTGACGACCTCGGCCCGGGCCCCGGGTCAGAACGCGCCGGAGCCGGTCACGCTCGCCGGCTTGAGGGCCAACGGGTTCGTCGCGAGGTCGGTCGGGCCGGCGACGACCGACACGGTCGGCGACCCGGGCGTCGAGACCGTCGTCACGCCGGCCCCGGTCGTCGGGACGGTGCCGAGGACGAGCGTCAGCGTCGTGCCCGCGGCGTCCCAGGAGGCGGCCGCGGGGACGGTGAGCGTCGTCGCCTGCTGGTTGCGGGCCACCCAGCTCGCGCCGAGGCCGAGCGTCCCGAGCGAGCAGCCGCCGACGGTCGCGGTGTCGGGGGCCTCGGTCTGGCCGGTCCGGCCGCCGTCGGTGACGACGAGCGAGACCGCGCCCGTGCACACCGAGGCGGCGGCCATCGGCTCGGAGAAGGTCACGGCGAGGCCGTCCCCCGCGTCGAGGCGGCCGGCGGTGCCGCCGTTGGCCAGCCGCAGGGAGGTCAGCGACGGGGCGACCGTGTCCCGGACGAAGGTGGCTGCGGCAGAGGAGTTCTCGGCGAGGTCCCACGCGGCGTAGCGGTACGTGCCGTCCGCCGCCGGGGTGTCCGTGCCGCTGACGGCGTTCGCCGGGACGGCGGGCGGCGTGCCCGCGGAGCCGGTGGTCCGGTACACGCCGTCCGGGTTCGCGTCGGTGAGGCCGACGGCCACCGAGAAGGTCGTGCGGTTGCAGTAGACGGTGGCGCCGATCGTGGTCAGGGTGCCGCCGCCGCACGAGGGTGTCGCGACCAGGACGGGGACGACGGTGTCGACGTGGAGCGTCGAGGGGGCGGACGCGCTGCTCGTCAGGCCGTTGAGGGTCGCCGTGGCCGTGAGCTGCACGGTCCGGTCGGTGCCTGCGGCCGAGGCGTCGACGGTCCACGTGCCCGCGCCGGACGCGGTGTCCGTCCCGAGGAGCGTCCCGGTCGCGGGGCTGCCGGCCCAGAGCCGGACGAGCGAGCCCGGTGAGGCCGTGCCCGTGACGACCGGTGCGCGGCGGGTGATCCCGTCGCCGACGCGGCCGCTGTCGCTCGCCGCGGTGAGGGCGGGCGACGACGGCACGGCCGGGGCCGGCAGGGTCGTCGCGGAGACCGTCACCGAGGGCGACGACCACGAGGCCAGCCGGGCGACGACGTCGAACCGGTAGGTCGTCGAGGGCTGCAGCCCCGTGCGGGTGCACGACGTCCCGGTGCAGGACCAGCCGGCCGCGCTGACGACGTACGACGTCGGCGCCGGGCCGGAGGCGGACGGCGTGACCTCGACCCGCACGCTCGTCGCGGACAGGGCGGTCGCCGTGGCGCCCGGCGCGCCCAGCGTCGCCGCGGACACCGTCGACCCGCCTGCGGCGGAGGCCGTCCAGTACGCGAGGGCCGGGGCCCCGGCGCCGGTGACGACGAGCAGGGCGGCCGCGGCGGCGGCGAGCGGCAGGCGCCTCATCGGGAGCGGCCCTCCGGGGTGACGGTGACGGACAGGACGGCGCCCTGGCAGGCGTCCGGGGCGTCGACGGCGAGCGAGACCCGCACGGTGAGCGCCGACGGGGCCGGCCCGGCGGTGAAGGGGACGGCGGTGCGCGCGACGGCGGTGACGGAGCCCGCGGGGGAGCAGCCAGGGTGCGCCGGGTCGGCGGTGACGGTGACGGGCAGGGCGGTCACGACGACGGGGGTCGCCGTCGTCGTCCGCACGCTGCCCTCGACGTCGACCCAGGCCCCGGGGACGAGCCCTGCGGCCGGGGTGAGGACGGTGAGGAGACCCGCGTCGCCGGTGACGGCGGCGCCGGTCCCGCGCCCGGGGACGGTCCACCAGGCGAGGGCCTGG
The DNA here is from genome assembly GCA_052038585.1 of Kineosporiaceae bacterium. Lineage (GTDB taxonomy): Bacteria > Actinomycetota > Actinomycetes > Actinomycetales > Kineosporiaceae > JBQGCR01. Next base: position 3,484 of record JBQGCR010000166.1, on the reverse strand, counting down.
GTGGCCCCGAGACCCACCGCGAGCAGGGCCAGCGTCGCGCCGGCGGCGAGCCGGGTGCGCCTCATCGGGGACCTCCGCGTCCGGATCCGGTGTAGGAGAGCGAGACCCGGGCGCCCCGGCAGGCGTCCTGGCTCGTCGCGAGGGCGAGCATCCGCACGGTCGGGCGGGCCGCGACGGGCACGCCGAGCTCGGAGAGGCTGCGGGTCGAGCGGGCCGGGACGCTGAGCGGGTACGCCGAGGGGGCCAGCTGCGTCACGGCGTAGTTGGCCGCCGCCGGGCAGCGGGGCAGCGACGTGCCGGTCACGGTGACCGTGAGGGCGTCGATAAGCAGGGGCTGGGGGTCGGGGTTGGTGACCCGGAGGTCGAGGGGGACGCCGACCCCGGGGGCCAGACCCGCGGCGTCCCCGGCGACGGTGACGGACTTCGGGGAGGCGGCGTTCGAGGCGGCCTGGGGGGCGGCCTGCGGGGCGGCGACGGTCGAGGTCGCGACGGGCGTCGCGCCGGCCCAGGCCGTCGCGCCGACCGCCGCCGCGAGCGCGGCGGCGGCGACGGCCGGCCCGAGCGCGGCTCGCTGCGGCGGTCGTGCGCGCACCGGTCAGCGGCTGCTGACGGAGAGGGTGACCGTGGCGCCCTTGCAGGCGTCCTGGTCGACCCCGGTGTCCGTGAAGGCGAGCGTCGCGGTGCCGACCTTCGTGCCGCGGGAGCCGGCGGCGACGGTCGCGGGCGTCGTCGTCAGTCCGCGGACGACGAAGTCCCCGGCGAGGCAGCCGGGCGTACCGGTCGAGACGGTGACGTCGGTGATCTCCGACAGGCGCAGCGAGGACGTGCCCGGGTTGTCGGCCGTGAAGGTCACGGGCACGGAGGCCCCCGGGGTGAGTCCGGCGGCGAAGTCGGCGTGGAGCGTCAGGGACCCGTTGGCGGACGCCGTGGCGGCGGACCCGGTGCCCGTGCCCGTCGTCGTCCAGTAGGCGAGGGCGGCGCCGCCGCCGGCGACGACGAGGACGGCGGTGGTGACGGCGACGGTCTTGGAGCGCAGCTTCACGAGAGGACCTTTCGGGGAGGAGGACCGTCACCCTGCGTGCCCGGTCCGGCTCCTCCAGGGTGCGTCCGACCAGGGGAGTGGGCACAGTGCGCGACGCCCGGTTCACCGGCTCGGTCCCGGGGGTCGCCCGTCCGGAGCACCGGCGGGAGGGGCGCGAGGTCGTCGTCGCGTGCTCGGTGCACGTCGGGTGACGTCCCGCCCCGCATGGCCCTGCGCCACACGGGTGAGCCGGCCACTGTGTGCGCTCGCCACAGCGCGCGTGCCGCGGCTCACACCTACAGTCGCTTCGAGCTGTTCACACCTTTCGCCCGAACTGGAGACGCCCGTGTCCGCAGCACCGAGCGCAGAGAGCGCGCGCACCCCGATCCGCCGGGTGGTGGCCGCCAGCCTCGTCGGCACCACCGTCGAGTGGTACGACTTCTTCCTCTACGGCGTCGCCGCGAGCCTCGTCTTCGGCCAGGTCTTCTTCCCCGAGGGGGACGAGCTCGCCGGCACCCTGGCCGCGTTCGCGACCTTCGCCATCGGCTTCGTCGCCCGGCCGCTCGGCGGGGTCGTCTTCGGCCACTACGGGGACCGGATCGGCCGCAAGAAGCTGCTCGTCCTGAGCCTGCTCATGATGGGCGTCTCGACGTTCCTCATCGGCCTGCTGCCGACCTACGAGCAGGTCGGCTTCCTCGCGCCGGTGCTCCTCACCGTGCTGCGCCTCGTCCAGGGCTTCGCCCTCGGCGGGGAGTGGGGCGGCGCCGTCCTCATCGTCAGCGAGCACGGCGACGACCGCTCGCGCGGGTTCTGGGCCTCGTGGCCGCAGGCGGGCGCGCCCGGCGGGCAGCTCCTCGCGAACGGCGTCCTCGCCGTGCTCGCCGTCGTCCAGTCCGAGGAGGCGTTCCTCTCGTGGGGCTGGCGGATCCCGTTCCTGCTCAGCGCCGTCCTCGTGCTCGTCGGCCTGTGGGTGCGGCTGTCCGTCGAGGAGTCGCCGGTCTTCGCCCAGGCCAGGGAGGCGGCGGCCGCGAAGGCCGCGGCGGGCGGGGCGAGCGAGTCCGCGCCGTTCCTCGAGGTGCTGCGCAGCTACCCGCGCGAGGTGCTCACCGCGATGGGTGCGCGCTTCGCCGAGAACGTCTCGTACTACGTCTTCACGATCGTCGTCGCGACGTACGTGACGTCGGAGCTCGGCCTGCCGCGGTCCTACGCGCTCAACGCCGTCCTCATCGGCGCGGTGTTCCACTTCGCGACGATCCCGCTGTGGGGCGCGCTGTCCGACCGCGTGGGCCGTCGGCCGGTCTACCTCGTCGGCGCCGTGGGCGTGGGGGTCTGGGCGTTCGCCTTCTTCCCGCTCGTCGCGACCGGCAACCTGGCCGTCGCCGCCCTCGCCGTCGTCGTCGGCCTGCTCTTCCACGGCGCCATGTACGGCCCGCAGGCGGCGTTCTTCTCCGAGCTCTTCGGCACCCGCGTGCGGTACTCCGGTGTCTCCGTGGGCTACCAGCTCGCCTCGATCTTCGCCGGCGGCCTCGCACCGTTCGTCGCGACGGCGCTGCTCGCCCGGTACGCCTCCGGCACGGCCATCGCCGTGTACGTCGCCGTCTGCGCGGTCGTCTCCGTCGTCGCCGTGCTGTCCTACCGCGAGACGCGGCACCGCAGCCTGACCGACGACCACGGCACCCCGGCGCTCGACGTCGTCGACCTCACCGCGTCGAGCCGGCAGGACGCGCGCTGAGCGTGCGGGACACGGCCGCCGGGCGGCTCGCGGTGCACCGGGACGACGACGTCTCGGTGCACCGCGTCGCCGCGCTCACGGCCGAGCTCGAGGCGCACCGCCGGCGCGAGACCCGGCTCGCCGCGCTGCTCGACGTGGCGCGGGACCTCGCGGGCCGCCAGGCGGACGGCGCGGGGATGCTCGAGGCGATCGTCGACCGGGCCCGGGCGTTGCTCGGCACGGACGTCGCGTACCTGACGCTGCACGACCCCGAGGCCGGCGACACGTACATGCGGGCCACGTCGGGCTCGGTCTCGGCGCGGTTCCAGCGGGTCCGGCTCCCGCTGGGGGCCGGGCTCGGCGGTCTCGTCGCGCAGACGCACCTGCCGTACGCGACGCCGGACTACTTCTCCGACAGCCGCTTCGGCCACACCGGCGAGATCGACGACGCCGTCCGCGAGGAGGGGCTGGTCGCGATCTGCGGGGTGCCGCTGCTCGTCGAGGGCGCCTTCGTCGGCGTGCTCTTCGCGGCCGACCGGGCGCCGCGCGGCCTCGAGCCGGACGACGTCGCGCTGCTCGTCTCGCTCGCCGCGCTCGCGGCGGTGTCGATCGTCCAGGCCCGCCGGGCGGTGGCGGCCCGGGAGGCGCTGGAGGCGCTCGCGCTGGCGCACGAGGCGATGCGCCGCCAGGCCGCGGCGACCGAGCGCTCGGCGCGGGCCCACGACCGCTTCACCGAGGTGGTGCTCGCCGGC
>JBQGCR010000165.1:0-2452 GCA_052038585.1 Kineosporiaceae bacterium | reverse complement strand
GTTCCTGGCCGGCGGCTTCGTCAACCACAACACCGAGGCGCGGATGTCGCGCCCGGCGCAGCTCATGGTCGACGGGCTCGACGAGGACACGGTCGAGTTCGTGCCCAACTACGACAACCAGCTCACCCAGCCCGAGGTGCTGCCCGCGGCCTTCCCCAACCTGCTCGTCAACGGCGCGAGCGGGATCGCCGTGGGCATGGCGACCAACATGCCGCCGCACAACCTCGTCGAGGTGATCGGCGCGGCCCGGCACCTGCTCGCCCACCCGGACGCCACCCTCGACGACCTCATGCGCTTCGTCCCGGGTCCGGACCTGCCGACCGGCGGCAAGATCGTCGGGCTCGAGGGGGTCCGTGAGGCCTACGCGACCGGCCGAGGGACGTTCCGCACCCGCGCCAGCGCCAAGGTCGAGAACGTCACGGCGCGCCGGCAGGGCATCGTCGTCACCGAGCTGCCGTACACGGTCGGGCCCGAGAAGGTCGTCGAGCGGGTCAAGGACCTCGTGCTGTCCAAGAAGCTCCAGGGCATCGCGAACATCACCGACCTCACCGACCGGCACCACGGCACGCGGCTGCTCATCGAGGTCAAGAGCGGCTTCAACGCCGACGCCGTCCTGGAGCAGCTCTACCGCCTCACGCCGATGGAGGACTCGTTCGGCATCAACAACGTCGCGCTCGTCGACGGCCAGCCGCGCACGCTCGGCCTGCGCGAGCTGCTCGCCGTGTACGTCGAGCACCGCCTCGGCGTCGTCCGCCGCCGGACGGCGTTCCGCCGCCAGAAGGCCATGGACCGGCTCCACCTCGTCGACGGCCTCCTCGTCGCGATCCTCGACATCGACGAGGTCATCGCGCTCATCCGCTCCAGCGACGACACCGCCGCGGCCCGCGAGCGGCTCATGCAGGTCTTCGACCTCAGCCAGGTCCAGGCCGACTACATCCTCGAGATGCCGCTGCGCCGGTTGACGAAGTACTCGACGATCGAGCTCGAGCGCGAGAAGGCCGACCTCGAGGCGACGATCGCCCGGCTCACGCAGATCCTCGACGACGACGCCGAGCTGCGCGCCCTCGTCTCCGCCGAGCTCGCCGACGTCGCGAAGACCTACGGGACCCCGCGACGGACCGTGCTCCTCGAGGGCACCGGCACCGCGGTCAAGGCCAAGTCCGCCCCGCTCGAGGTCAGCGACGACCCCTGCTGGGTGCTGCTCTCCTCGACCGGGCTCCTCGCCCGGACGACGACGGACGAGCCGCTGCCCGCCCCCGAGCCGGGCCGCCGGGCGCAGCACGACGTCGTCGTCGCGGCCGTCCGCGCGACCGCGCGCGGCGAGGTCGCCGCCCTGACGAGCCGGGGCCGGATGGTGCGCCTGCCGGTGCTCGACATGCCGGCCCTGCCGCCGACGTCGACGGCGCCGTCGCTGTCCGGCGGGGCACCGGCCACCGAGTTCCTCACCCTCGACAAGGGCGAGCGGCTCCTCGGGCTGACCTCGCTGCGCGGCGACTCCCTCGGGGTCGCGCTCGGGACCGCGCAGGGAGTCGTCAAGCGCGTGACGACCGACTACCCGGGCAACCGCGACGCGTGGGAGGTCGTCACCCTCCGGGACGGCGACGAGGTGGTCGGGGCCGTCGAGCTCACCGACCCGGGCGCCGAGCTCGTCTTCGTCACCTCCGACGCCCAGCTCCTGCACTTCCCCGCCGAGAAGGTCCGCCCGCAGGGCCGCGCGGCCGGGGGGATGGCCGGCATCTCGCTCGCCAAGGGCGCCCGCGTCGTCTTCTTCGGCGCGCACTCGCCCGGCACCCCGGGCGTCGTCGTCACCGTCGCCGGCTCGACCTCCGCGCTGCCGGGCACCCAGCCCGGCTCGGCGAAGGTCACCCCGTTCGACGCGTACCCGGGCAAGGGCCGGGCCACGGGAGGCGTGCGCTGCCACCGCTTCGTCCGCGGCGAGGACACGCTCCTGCTCGGCTGGGCGGGCCCGGAGCCGGCCCGCGCCGCGGGCGCGAACGGCGTCGGCCTCGACCTGCCGGCGCCCGACCCGCGCCGGGACGGCTCGGGAACGCCTCTCCCGCAACCGGTCGCGGCCGTCGCCGGGCCGGCCGGCACGGACGGCGGGACGCCGGCGCAGGCCTGAGTCAGACCCCGACGTCGCGCCGGTCGAGCAGCGGCACCGCCGCGAGGACGAGGACGACCGGCGTGACGGCGAGGGCGACGAGCGGCCACCCGAGCACGTCGCCGGACAGCGGTTCGTGGCCGAGGTACCACCAGAACGGGCTGAGGAAGCGGGCCGGCGCGAGCGCGTCGACCATCTGCGACAGGGCGTGGACGACGTAGGTGGCGAGCGCGACGCCGGAGGTGACCGCGACCGCGAGGGCGCGGCGGCCGCGCGCGGCGCCGGCGAGCAGCGCCAGCGCGGCGAACGTCGCCCCGAGCAGCCACAGCCCGACGACGGCGACGACGACGT
>JBQGCR010000164.1:0-10524 GCA_052038585.1 Kineosporiaceae bacterium | reverse complement strand
GCCTGGCGCGCGTCCTCGGCTAGGCCGCCCGTGACGCCCGTCGACCGGCTGTCGGTCGTCGTCGCCCTCGTCCTGCTCTGGGCGTCCGTCCTCGCGGTCGCCGCGCGCAGCGCCGGCCGGATGGACCGCGAGCGCCGGCTGCTGTGCGGCGGGCTGACGGCGGTCGCGCTCACCGTGACCGCCGACCGCGGGTACGCGTGGATCGGTGCGGCCACCGGCGTCGCGAACCTCGCGCTCCTGCTCGAGGTGCTCGGGGCGCTCGCGGCGGCGCACCTCCTGCTCGGCCTCCTGCGGTCCGTGCACGACGGGCCGCGCCCCGACCGGCGTGCCGTCCTGTCCCGGCGCGTGCTCCCGGTCGCGGTCGTCGGGACCGTCGTGCTGTGGGCCCTCGGCCCGGCGACGGTCCCCGACGCCTACGCGACGGTGCACGTCGTCTCGGACACCGGCCCCTTCCTCGCCTGGTACCTGTGGATCGGCCTGTGGGGTGCCGCCTACTGCTGCTCGGTGGTCCGGCTCGCGTGGCTCCTGGCCGCCGCCGCACGAGGCACCCCGGCCGCCGTGGGCGTCGCCGTCCTCGGCGCCGGGACCGCCGTCGTGCTCGTCCGGGTCGTCGCCGAGTACGTCGTCCTCGGCGTCTGGACCTTCGTCGTGGGCCGGGAGGCGGCGCGACCGCTCTACGAGCCCGTCTCCGACCTCAGCACGGCGGCCATGTACGCGTGCGGGGTCCTGGCCACCGGACCGCTCCTGCCGCCCGCGGCCCGCTGGGTCCGCGAGGCCCGGCGACGGCGCCGCACCCGCTCGGCCCTGCGAGAGCTGGCTCCGCTGCGCGACGAGCTCCTCGCGAGCCTCGGGGGCCCGGGCTCCCCGTCGGTGCCGCCCTCGGGCGACCCCCGGGACAGCCTCTACCGCGTCGTCATCGACATCCACGACGCGCTGCTCGCGACGCCGGCGTCCGGCGCGTGCGCCGGCGGCGGGCCGGCGCCGGTGCGCTTCGCGCCGTTCCGCTTCGAGTCCCCCGACTTCGACGGCGAGGTGTCGCGCCTGCGGATGGTCGCCCGCAGCCGCGACGGCGGCGCCCCGGGGGCCGTGCCGGGCGCCGTGCCGGGGGACCCTCCCGGTCGCCGGGCCTAGCCCTGCGAGCCGTCGGGCACCCCGGGCCGCCGCCGATGGTCCAGCCCCTCGAGGGTCCGGGTGCGCTCGATGACCTCGCGGATGACCTCGAGGCTGACCGGGGAGAGGCCGCTGACCCGCAGGGCGACGTCCCGGACGCCGGCGTCCCGCATCGCCTTGAGCAGCCCGACCTCCGCCTCGACCGCCTCGGCCTCCGCCTCCGCCTGGAGGAAGTAGCCGGCCGGCACGCCGAAGAAGGTCGCGAGGGCCTCCATGTGCTTCTTCGTCGGGTTGTCCTTGCCGCCGGTGCGCAGCTGCCAGATGTAGCTCGCCGAGATCGTCGGGCCACCGGCGGCCGCGATCGCCTCGGCGACCTCGCGGTAGCTGAACTCACTGCCGTCGGGCCGGGTCACCATGGTGAAGAGCCGGTCCAGCCGGGCCGCGACCGTCGCCGGTCCCGGGACCGCGGTCCCGCCGCGCGCCGCGTCGTCCACCGGGAGCCCTCCTTCCGCCCTCGCCGGCTGCGAGTCTGTCACGGCGGGCCGTCCACGGGTACGGGTCACCTGAGTAGGCTCGCGGCATGCTCATCGCGTTGATCGTCGTCGTCGTGCTCGTCGTCGCCGTGCTCGGCTGGGCGGTGAGCAGCTACAACGCGCTGATCCGGCTGCGGAACATGGTCGAGGAGGCGTGGCGGCAGATCGACGTCGAGCTGACCCGCCGGCACGACCTCATCCCCAACCTCGTCGAGACGGTCAAGGGCTACGCCTCGCACGAGAAGGAGACGCTCGACGCCGTGATCCGGGCGCGCAACGCCGCGGTGTCGCCCGGCGCCGGCCCGGCCCAGCAGGCCGCCGAGGAGGGCGCGCTCTCCTCGGCGCTCGGCCGGCTCTTCGCGCTCTCCGAGGCCTACCCCGACCTCAAGGCGAACCAGAACTTCCTCTCGCTGCAGGGAGAGCTGTCCCAGACCGAGGACCGGATCGCGGCCGGCCGGCGGTTCTACAACGCCAACGTCCGGGCGCTCAACACCAAGGTCGAGTCCGTCCCGTCGAACATCGTCGCCGGCTTCGCCAAGGTCACCAAGGCCGAGTACTTCGAGGCCGACGACCCGGCTGTCCGCGCGGCGCCGTCGGTCTCGTTCGGCTCCACCCCGCCCGGGCCGCCGGCCGTCGGGCCGGGCAACTGGCAGACCGGTCCGGCGCCCCAGGACTCGTGACGGGCCCTCGTGACGGAGCAGTCGTGACCGAGTACACCGGGGACCTTGCCGGCGCCCGGTTCACCGGCGCGGACCTGCGCGGGGCGCGCTTCGTCCGGGCGGACCTGTCCGGCGTCGTCATGCGCGCGGTCGACCTCGACGGCGCCGACCTCGACGCGCCGTGGCTGCTCGACGGCGAGAGCACGCTGCTCGTCAACGGGGTCGACGTCGCGCCGCTCGTCGAGGCCGAGCTGAACCGCCGCTTCCCGGGCCGGGCGGAGCGGCGGGCGGGTGACCCGCGGGCGCTGCGTGCCGCGTGGTCCGCGCTCGAGACGGCCTGGGGCGCAACGGTGTCGCGCGCGCAGGCAATGCCGCCGGGGACGGTCGACGAGAGCGTCGACGGCGAGTGGTCCTTCGCGCAGACGCTGCGCCACCTCGTCATGGCGACCGACACGTGGCTGCGCAAGGCCGTCCTCGGCGTCGAGCGGCCGTACCACCCGATCGGCCAGCCGAACTCCGAGTACGCGAGCGACGGCGGCGACCCGTCCGTGTTCGACTCCGGCACACCGGCTTTCGACGAGGTGCTCGCCGTCCGGGCCGAGCGGGTCGCCATGGTCCGCGGCTACCTCGCCGACGTGACGCCGCAGATCCTCGCCGAGGAGCGCCGCAACCCGTGGGCGCCCGAGCACCCCGAGACCGTCCTGTCGTGCCTGCACACGATCCTCGAGGAGGAGTGGGAGCACCTGCGCTTCGCGGTCCGGGACCTCGACGCCCTCGCCGCCGGACGGCGCTGACGCCTCAGCCGCCGGACCCGGTGGTCGCCGCGACGGCGACCCCGATCCCGAGCAGCAGCAGGGGCACGAGCACGGCCGCCCTCGCGGTCCAGCCGACCGGGGAGCCGTCCTGCCCGGTCACCGGGTCGACGACGGGGGTGACGGTCCGGCGCAGCCCGACGGCGACGGCCACGGCGGTGCTCAGGAGCGCCCCCACCCCGAGGCCCACGGCCGCGGGCGCGGGCAGCGTGAGCAGGGTGCCGGGCACGAGCGTGGCCAGGACGACGGGGACGGCGATCCCGAGCCCGACGACGACCGCGACCGGCCAGACGCGCCGGACCAGCCCGGCGACCAGGCGGTGCAGCGCGAGGGCCGCGACCAGCACGCCGGCGACGACGGCGAGGTCGCCCACGCGCACGACGGCACGCTCGTCGCCGGCCAGCCCGGTGACGCAGGCGAGCAGCAGCAACGCCCCGCTCGTGCTCGCGGTGGCGATCGCCGCCGGCTGCCGCCACGAGGACGGCGTCCGCGCGGCGGCCGGGAGGGACGCCGCGAGCTCGCGGGCGTACTCGTCGGCGGGGCCGAAGGCGTCCCGCGGGTGCTCCCCGGACTCCTCGCAGTGGTCCCGGACGACGCGGACGGCGTCCCCGATGGCGTCGCCGCGGACGTCGGCGAGGCGCAGCGCGAGGACGAGGTCCGCCGTCCAGCGGTCGGGGGTCGTCGAGGTCTCGCCGGCGGTCACGGGGTCTCCAGGGGTTCGGCGGCCCGGGCGGGCAGCAGGGTGCGGGCGCGGCGGCTGAACTCGGTCCACGCCGCGGCGCGGCGGCCGGCCTCGGCGAGGCCGTCGTCGGTGAGCGAGAAGACCTTCCGGCCCGGGCCGCCCTCGCCGGCCTGCCACGAGGCGACGACGAGGCCGTCGCCCTCGAGCCGGGTGAGCAGCGGGTAGAGGGTGCCGCCCTTGACCGCGCCGAGGCCCGCGGCCTCGATCCGCTGGGCGAGCGCGTAGCCGTGCGTCGGACCCTGCGTCAGCGCGCCGAGCACGCAGAGCTCGAGGACGCCGCGCAGCCACTCGGAGGGCCAGCGGTCGGGCGAGGTGGACACACGGTAGACAGTACGGCTGATTAGTCAGGTGCGCAAAGTAGTTAGCGAGTCGACTTACACCCAGGTCCAGTCGGGGCGATCACCCCTGGTGGTCACATGAATCGTCGTACGCCCATCCGCCGCGCTCCGCGTGCTCCTGCGATCGGATCCACCATGCCGCGTCCCGCCGTCCGGCCCCTTCTCATCGGCATCGTCTCGCTGGCACTGACGGCGGGGGCCGTCGTGGCCCTGCCGTCCCCGGCGTCCGCGCTCGCGCTCCCGGCGCCGCCGAACGCGATCGTCGAGTGCGACGCGACGGGCACCTGGTCGACCGACCCGGTGCTCGGGCCGGTGCTGCTGCCCGACGGCACGGTCACGACCGGCCCGGTCGAGGACCCGGTCTGCGACGCCCTGCGCCGGCTCGAGGACACCGCGCTGACCCAGGTCATCCAGCTCCGGGGACTGGCCGGCAGCCGGGACCTCGCCCGCGTCGCCGCCCGGGACGACGTCACGGCGCTCCTGTGGACCGGCGTGGACCAGGCGGTCCGGACCGCCCCGGCCGAGCGCACCCCCGACCAGGCGGCGATCGTCGGCTGGCTCGAGAAGGTCTGGGTGCGGCACCAGGTCAAGTCCGCGTCCGGTGCCAGGTCGCTCTACCGCAGCTTCGCGCGGACGCTGTCCGACGGACGGCCCGGCGCCTGCGTCTTCACCCCGCCCGCGCCGTACGAGGGCGAGTACCCGGGCGACGCGCCGCGCTGGAGCGGCTGCTTCCAGACCCGCGGCAGCCTCGGCAACTTCTTCACCGGCGACGGGCCGCGGACGCCGTCGTACGAGGACTTCGTGCGGTGGGGCGCGGTGCCGGCGAACGACGAGCTGGCGACCGGGTACCCGCAGGCGGTCAAGCTGTCGGCCGCCCAGATCGGCATCATCTCCGGCGTCGGGGCGGGCGTCGTCGCCGGCACCGGCCTGCTCGCCCTGGCCAAGACGAACCCCAAGGCCTACGGCAAGATCGACAAGCTCGGGGCGGCGGCGAAGGCCCTCGACAACCTCGCGGTGCCGGTCGAGGGTGGCACGACGCCGGGGACCACCATCAAGCCCGGGAGCGCGAAGTACTTCGCGAAGATCAAGACGATCTTCCGCGCCGTCACCTCGTTCCTCCGCGTCATGCCGATCATCGACATCATCGTCACCGCCGTCGACGCGCTCGTCACCCGGGTGCTCGAGCTCTTCGTCTTCAACAACCCGACGGCCGACCTCGAGCAGCGCCTCGACCGGCTCGTCGCCGACGCCCAGAAGGCGCCCGACCTCACCGCGATGCTCGACGACGGCCCGCAGTACACCGCCCTCGTCCAGCTCTTCGCGTCGAGCCTGACGACCACCTCGGGCGACCCGGCCCCGCCGAGCTCGGTCGGTGACGACCCGCAGTTCCGGGCGACGACGGCCGCGGGCAACCCCACGCTGCCGAGCCCCACGATCCAGCTCCGGGAGTGGTCGGGCCGGCCGCAGACGGTCGAGCTCCGCGGCGGCTACTTCGTCGTCACCGACGCCGACGGGCTCGTGACGACGACGACGACCCTGCCCGCTCTCGACGCTCAGGGCCGCCAGATGTCGTACTCCCTCGTGCGCTCCGGGACCCGGTACCAGTGGGTCACCGTGCCCGGCGAGGACCTCACCGCGACCTGCGTCAGCGACGGCCGGATCCTCTGCCCGACGGTCCCGGCCGCCCAGCTGCGCCTCGGTGACGGCACCGCCGCGAGCGTCGAGGTGACGACCGACACGAGCGTCGGCCTGCGGATCGACGGCCCGCGCTCGACGACCCAGGGCGAGGGGGCGAGCTACTCGGTCTCGGCGACCGACTCGGCCGGCCGTCCGGTGGCGGTCACCGGCGTCGCGTGGGAGGCCCGGCGCGAGCTCGAGCCGCGCAGGCTCGACGGCGCCTTCGCCCCCGCCCGCGACGTCTGCCAGCCCGCCCCCGACGGCACGCCGTCGCCGGTCGCCGGCTCGCAGATCTGCGTCGAGACGGCCTCCGGCGTCTCCTTCGACCCGGCCTACCTCGAGGCCGGCACGTGGACGGTCACCGCGACGGCCTCCGGGCCGGGCGGGCTCGCCCTGCGCCGCGTCGCGACCGTGACGGTGAACAACGCCGAACCGCTCGTCATCGCCGGCGGGCCGTGCCCCGACACCACGGTGATCGTCCTCGTCCCGTGCAGCGACGCGACGGTCGACGAGTCGACCGACGTCGTCCTGCGCCCCTTCGTCGCCGACGGCTACATGGAGTCCATCACCCTGACCGCCTCCCTCGGCACCCGCGTCCTCGCGCGTGCGACGGTCCCGTGCAGCGGCGCGATCGCACCCGTCAGGCAGGTCGACGCACCACCGCAGAACGGCGGGGTCGAGTCGGTCGTGGCGCTCCACCTCGCGGGCGGCGACTCGGCCTGCGACGCCGGCGTCACCGCGACGCGGGTCCCCGACCAGGAGGGCCGCCCGTCGGGCTCGTTCCTCGTCACCTGGCGGCTGCGCAGCGACGAGCCGCTGACCGGCCGGATCACGGTGACGGCGGACGACGACCGGGGTGCCGGCGTCGCCCGGCAAGGCGTGTCGTGGGACCCGGCCGGCTGGAGCAACCGGCCGCCGGTGGTCAGCGCCACGACGAACCAGAGCATCGTCGTCAACGCCGGGGCGCCGATCACCTACTCGGGCACCGTGACCGACCTGCGGTCCACGGTCCGCGCCGTGTCCGCCACCCTCGACGGCGTGCCGGTGGCCCTGCCCCAGCTCACGGCCCAGCAGCCGGCCGGCGCCTACCGGTTCGCCTGGTCGGGCACCGCGCCGCAGGTCACCGGGACGGGCCTGAAGAGGCTCGAGCTGACCTTCGCCGACGCGCAGGACGCGAGGACGACGACGAGCGCGACGATCGGCGTCAACGGGACGCCGGACACGACGCCCCCGGTCATCACCCTGGCCAACCCGCAGGAGTTCTTCAACGCCTACTACGGCCTGCCCGACCTGCCGAACCTCGTCGCGACCGACCCCGAGTCCGGCATCCTCTCCAGCTCCGGCTGCGGCCGGCAGGGCGGCGGCGTCAACGGCCCGGTGACCCTGACGTGCACCGCGACGAGCGCCGGCGGCACGTCGTCCCGCTCGTTCGACGTCCGCATCGACTCGACCCCGCCGGTCGTCGGCGTCGAGGGCCTCGTCCAGGACGGTGAGACGTACTCGCAGGGCACGATGTCGGCGGCCCTGCCGCAGTGCACCGCGACGGACGGGCTCTCCGGCGTCGACGGCGGGGCGCTGGGCTGCACCGTCACCGGGTACTCCACGGCGGTCGGCACGCACACCGCGCGCTTCACCGCGGCCGACCTCGCCGGCAACGTGACGACGGTGAGCTACCGCTACACGGTGGTCGCCGGAACCCCGCCGGTCTACGTCAACTTCCTCATCGGCGGTCAGGTCGGCAATGCCGGCTGGTACCGCAGCGACGTCCGCTGGAGGTGGCTGTCGGTCATCCGGCAGCCGGGCTACACGGTCACCCGGCTCACCGGGTGCGACCTCGCCTTCACGACGATCAGCACGGACGGGACGACGACGCCGTCGTGCGTCGTCGAGTACACCGGCCCCGCCGGCCCCGGGACGTTCTCGAAGACCTTCACGATCAGGCGCGACGCCACCCCGCCCACCGTGAACATCCAGGGTCTGAGGACCGCCTTCGTCAACGGGTGCGCCACGGAGCCGTGCTTCCCGACGCCGGCCTTCGACGACACCACCTTCACGTCCTGCAGCCTCCGGGACCTCACCTCCGGGCTGGAGGGTGGCCTCGGCGGTGTGAACGCCCCTGTCACCCAGGCCTGCAGCGGGGTGACGGGCCGGTCGACGGCGGTCGGCTCGCACACCATGCGGGCGACCTTCAAGGACGTCGCGGGCAACGAGGGCGTCGGGACGGTGTCGTACTCGATCTCCGAGGGGACCCCACCGGTCATCACGCCCCGGACGAGCCGGCCCGGGATCGACGGCTGGTACGCGGGACCGGTCACGCTCGTCTTCGACGCGACCGACGCCGACTCCCGGGTCACGAGCCGGACGGCGGGCTGCGCCGGCGGCTCGGTGAACTCCGAGACGACCGCGACGGGCGTGACCTTCACGTGCTCCGCGACGAGCGCGGGCGGCACGGGCACCGGCACGGCGACGGTCCGCGTCGACACGACGCCGCCGGTCCTGACCGTCACGGGCGGCCCGGCCGACGGCGGCATCTACGCCTCGTCCGAGGTGCCGGCGGCCCCGACGTGCAGCGCGACGGACGCCGGGTCCGGTGTCGGCGCCGCCTGCACGGTCGCGGGCTGGTCCGCGACGATCGGCGCCCAGACCGTGACGGTCCGGGTGGCCGACCGGGTCGGCAACCTGCGCGAGGAGGTCCGGCGGTACACGGTCGTCGGAGCGGTGGACACGACGCCACCCGTCATCACGGTCGGGTGGGAGTCCCCGACGACGCCCGTCGACGGCGTCTTCGGCTCGCCCGTCGACGTCTTCTTCCAGGTCGCCGAGGACGGCTCGACCGTCACCGCGCGCTCGGGCTGCGAGAGGGTCTCGCGCGACACGACGACGCCCGGCGCGGGGATCACGCTGACCTGCTCGGCGACGAGCCGCGGCGGGACGGCGACGAAGACCTTCGTGCTCCGCGTCGACCGGGAGGCCCCGGCCATCACCCTGGTCGGCGGTCCCGTCGACGGCGCCGAGTACGCGGCCGGCAGCTGGCCGGACGAGCCGGTCTGCTCGGTCGACGACGGCACCGGGGTCGGGGTCGCCGCGACCGGCGCCTGCACCGTGACCGGCTTCAGCCGCGACCCGGGTCAGCAGGTCCTCGTCGCGACGGCCAAGGACCGGCTGGGGAACACGGCGACCCGCAGGGTGGCGTACACGGTGCTGCCCGACACGACGCCACCCGTCGTCACCCCGTCGGTCACCGGGCCGGCCGGGGCGGCGGGCTGGTTCACCGGGGACGTCGCGGTCCGCTTCGACCTCGTCGACCCGGAGACCCCCGTGCACCTGCAGTTCGACTGCGCGCCGCTGACCGTCACGCAGGACACCGCGGCCGGCTCGGTCGAGTGCGCGGCGGCGAGCCAGGGCGGGACGACGACGGCGACGGCGACGTGGAAGCGCGACGCCACGCCGCCGGTGGTCACCGTCGTCGGGGGGCCGGCCGACGGGGCCTCGTACGGCCTCGGGCAGGTCCCGCCGGTCGGGACGTGCACGGCGACGGACGCGACGTCCGGCGTCGTCGGAGAGTGCCTCGACACCGGGTACGCCGTCACCGCGGGCAGCCACGCGCTGACGTACTCGGCCACGGACGCCGCCGGCAACGTCGGCAGGGTCACCCGGACCTACACCGTCGCCGCCTCCGTCCCGACCGCGCCGCGCCGGGTCACCGCGACGCCGGGCGATCGGTCGGCGAGCGTCACCTGGCTGGCGCCGCTGAGCGACGGGGGGTCGGCGGTGACGCAGTACCGGGTCACGGCGACCCGCCCCGGGCGCGCCAAGGTCACCGTGCTCGTCGACGCGCCGGCGACGACGGCCACGGTCACCGGGCTCACGGCGGGCGAGGAGTGGACCGTCGGGGTGGCCGCGATCAACGCCGCGGGTGCCTCGGCGGCCGGGCGGACGGTCGTCACCCCGGTCGGCAGCCCGGTCATCGCCCCGAGGGCGGCGCCGAACGGGACGGCGGGGGTGGCGTACACCTTCACCGTCGGCGTCAACGCCGCCCCGGCGGCGACGCTCTCGGTCTCCGACGGCGCGCTGCCGCCGGGGCTCACGCTCTCGCCCGCCGGGGTGCTCGCCGGGACGCCGACCAGGGCCGGGACCTTCGCCTTCACGGTGCGGGCCGCGAACGGCGTCGGTGAGCCGGCGACGAGGGCGTACACGGTGACGGTGCGCAACGGTCCGGCGTCCGCGCTCGTCCCGTCCGCGGGCTCCGGCCAGGTCGCCGCTCCCGGTGCCGTCCTCGGCGCCCCGCTCGCGGCGACGGTGACCGACGCGTGGGGCAACCCGGTCGCCGGCCGGACGGTGACGTTCACCGCCGGCGGCGGGGCGCGATTCGCCGGGTCGACGACGGCGACGGCCGTCAGCGGTCCCGACGGCGTCGCGACGTCGCCCGCGCTCACCGCGGGCTCGGTGGCCGGGCCGTTCACCGTCACGGCGACGAGCGCCGCGCCGGTGCGGGCCACGCGGTTCCTGCTGTCGGTGGTCCCGGCGTCGGCCCGGTCCGCGGACCTCGTCGTCTCGGTCGACGTCGCGGCGACGGCCGCGGCGGGCGCCGTCCTCCCGGCGACGGTCACGGTGTGCAACGCCGGCCCGGACGCCGCCGCGGTGACCGGGATG
>JBQGCR010000163.1:0-1946 GCA_052038585.1 Kineosporiaceae bacterium | reverse complement strand
CCGGGGCGACCCGGCCGTCCCGGATCGACATCCCGGCCGTCTCGAGCGCGCCGGCGAAGAGGTCGACGAGGAACGCGGTCGGCACGTCGGTGCGCAGGTCGCCCTCGCGGCGGCCCCGCTCGACGAGCGCCTCGACCCGGTCGGCGAAGCGGGTCCACCGGTCGGCCATCTCCGGCAGCTCCCACACGTCCGGGCCGACGTCGAGGAACCGCAGCTCGTCGGCCATCGGGACGACGTTGCGGGCGACCCGGCGCAGGACGGCGGGAGCGGGCCCGTCGTCGAGGCGGCAGGCGACGACGGCGGCGTCGAGCCGGTCGAGCGCCTGCGCGGCGAGGGCCGACAGCAGCGCCTCGCGCGTGGCGTAGTAGCGGTGGACGGTCGTGCGGCCGAGGCCGGCGGCCGTCGCAACCTCGGCGAGCGAGGCGCTCGCGTCGGTGGACAGCAGGGCCGCGGCCGCGTCGAGGATCGCGCGGCGGGTCCGGGTCTCCCGCGGGGACGGGACGTTCATGTTCCAGAGTGGAACACAGATGTTCCGTTTCTGTCCATCCCTCCGTGCCGCGCATGCGGAGGTCAAGGTGCGGGCCCGACCCGCCGATGCACGCCACGTGCTGCACGACCTCCCCCGCGCCGAGCGCCCCGCCCGCGGCGGCGCCGTCCCCGTGGGGCTCGTGTGCGCCGCGCTCGCCGCGCTGCTCGTCGCGGCCCTCGTCCCGCTGCCCCGGACCGTCCCCCTGGCCGGGTCGCTGACCGGCCCGCTCGAGCCGTCGGCCGGGCAGTCGGTCGGGGCGGTCGTCGCCGTCACGGCCCTGGCCGCCCTCGGCCTGCTCGCGCTCGCCGCCCTCGACCGTTGGGGCCCGCCCGCCGTCCACGAGCGCCGGGGCCTCGGGGTCGCCGGCCTCGCCGTCGCCTCCCTCGTCGCCTCGGCGCAGGGGCTGCTCCTCGAGCGGCCCTGGCCCGGCGTCACCGTCGTCACCGTCGCCGTCGCGGCCGGGCTGCTGCGCCTGGCCGGTCCCGTCTTCGCCGCCGTCCTCACCGGCTCGGCCCTCGCGTGGTTCGGGGCCGCCGTCGTCGCCGTCCTCGCCGGCGCCCCGCCGCAGGGCTGGGTCCCCGTGTCCACCGGCGTCGCCGTGAGCGCCGCCCTCGCCTTCGCCGCCCGCACCGGGCGGCTGCGGGCGCTCGCCCAGGTCGCCGCCGCAGAGGAGTCGCTCATGGCCATCGACGTGCAGGACAACCTGACGTCCGCCCTCAACCGCCGCGGGCTCGAGCTCGTCGCCGGACCGATGATCGAGCACGCCCGCCGCCAGGGCGGTGCGGTGAGCGCGCTGTTCGTCGACGTCGACGGCCTGGGCCGGGTCAACGCCGCCCTCGGCGTCGACGCGGGGGACACCGTGCTGCGCGTCGTCGCGGACCGGCTCGCCGGCTGCGTGCGCGCCACCGACGTCGTGTGCCGCTGGGCCGGCGACGAGTTCGTCGTCGTCGGGCCCGGCACCGGGATGTCCCCGCTCGAGCTCGAGCGGCGCACCCGGGCCGCCCTGCTCGAGGAGCCCCCGGTCGACACCGGCGTCTGGGACCCGCGCCTGTCCGCCGGGTCGGCGACCCTCGTGCCGTGGGACGAGGGGCACCTGGAGAGCCTGCTCGACCGGGCGCAGCAGGACCTGCGGCTGCGCCGCTCGCTGCGCCGCGCCTCGAGCAGCCCGCCGCGGGAGGCGGCGCCGACCGAGGGCTGAGCCCGCGTAGGGTGCGCCCATGAGCCCGCCGGCCGCCCGCCCCGCTCGCGGCCTGCTGCTCGCCTGCCACCCCCTGCCGTGCGTCGCGGTCACCGCGTTCGCCGCCGCGTGGGCCGCCTCCGTCGGGCTGCCCGCGGGCCGGGTCGCGCTCCTCGCCGCCGCCGTCCTCGCCGGCCAGCTGTCGGTCGGGTGGAGCAACGACGCCCTCGACGCCGGCCG
>JBQGCR010000162.1:0-4640 GCA_052038585.1 Kineosporiaceae bacterium | reverse complement strand
GCGTCCATCGCCTGCTCGAGCTGGGAGTCGAGGTCCCAGGCGTCGGCGGCGTCGATGGCCTCCTGGAGCTGGCCCATCTCGGCCATCAGCGCGTCGAAGTCGGCGTCCGGCTCGGCCATCTCGGCGGAGATCGCGTTGTAGCGGTCGACCTTCGCCTTGATCTCGCCGGCGCCCTCCTCGACGTTGCCGAGGACGGTCTTCTCCTCGTTGAGCTCGGGCTCCTGCATGAGGATGCCGACGGTGTAGCCCGGGCTCAGGCGCGCCTCGCCGTTGGACGGCTGGTCGAGGCCGGCCATGATCTTGAGGACGGACGACTTGCCGGCGCCGTTCGGTCCGACGACGCCGATCTTGGCGCCGGGCAGGAACGAGAGCGTGACGTCGTCGAGGATGACCTTGTCGCCGTGCGCCTTGCGGGCACGCGACATCACGTAGATGAACTCGGGCATGGGCCCCAGCCTAACGAGCCGGGACCCCCTGCCCGAATCCGCGGCGACCCGCCGCCGCGCCCTCAGGCGGCGTCCTCGCGGGCCGGGGGCACGAGCGGCCCGGTGTCGGCCGCCACGGCCCGGTGCCCGTCGTCCTCGCCGACCACCTCGTAGGCGTCGCGCAGCGCGTCGCCGAACCCGCTCGCCGGCAGCGCGGGCGCGAGGTCGCCGTTGCGGGTGTAGCTGGTGCTGCCCCACCGCAGGTCGTGGCCGAGGGCGTCCGCGGCGATCTCGACGACCGCGCCGGACGAGCCGTCGTCGCGGCGGAACTGGCGCACCCGCTGCCGGCCGGTGACGACGACGGGGTGCCCCTTGCGCAGCGACCGCGACGCGTTGTCGCCCATGGTGCGGTAGGCCGTGACGTCGTAGTAGCTGGGCTCGGAGTCGGTCCACCGCCCGGGCTCGGAGCGGTCCTGGTGCCGCTCGGACTGGGCGATGCGGAAGACGGTGAACGGCCCGGCGCGGCCCTGCTTGACGACGGGGTCCGCCACGAGGCGCCCCTGGACCGTCACGTGCGTCTCGTACATCGTGTGCTCCTCCCCGGGCCCCGTCCGTCGGGACCCCTCGGGACCACCCTCGGCTGCCCCGCGCGCGACGACAACGGGCCGAGCCCGATCTGTGGACGACGACGGCGACGGCGCCGACCTGTGGACGACGGCGAGGCACCCGGTGCCGCGAGCGCGCCGGCTCAGACCTCCGCGGCGCGGCGCAGGGCCGTGCGGGTGGCGGCGTGCCGCTCGAGCACGAGCCGCACCGGGGCGAGGACCTCGGCGTCGGCGACGCGCGCGATCGAGGCCCGCAGCCGCGCGTCCATCACTGCACCCCGCCGTCGGGCCCCCACCGCCGCGAGCCACGCCGCGAGCAGCGCGAGGAGCGGCCCGAGCAGGAGGCCGCCGAAGAGCAGGAGGAACGGCACCGGCAGCGCCCCGACCCGCGGCACGTCGGGGACGACCGTGTCGAGCTGCAGCCACCCCGCCACGACGTACGCGAACAGCCACAGCAGGCCCACGAGGGCGGCCGCGGCCAGGAGCGACTGCAGGGCGCCGACGACCCGCCACCAGACCGGGGGCCGGGCGTGCAGCGAGGTGCCGACGACGGCCTGGTCGAGGGCGTCGCCGATCTCGGGGCCGGCCGGGGTGGCCGCGCGCTCGACGGCCTCCGACCACGGCACGGGCAGGGCGCTGCCGGCGCGGTCGGCGACCCGACGCGTGGCGAGGGCCACCGCGGCGCGGGCGGCCGGGGTCGGCGGGGGCAGCGACGAGCGGCCCAGCACGGAACGCACGTCGGACTCGGTGACCCGCACGTCACGGCCGTCGAGCCGCAGCCGGCGCAGCGGCCGGGCCCGCAGCCGGTGCACCCAGCGGCTGAGCGGCCACCCGGTGCGGGCCGCGGCTTCCATCCGGTAGTCCCGGACGACGGCGTCGACGACGGTGGGGACGCCCGCCGCCCGGGCGAGCGCCTCGAGGAGCTCGGCGCGGGTCGCGTCGTCGACCTCGGGCTCGGCGTCGGCCACGGCGCCCCCGAGGGAGCCGGCCACCGCCCGGACGTCGGCCGCGAGGCGCGCGCGGGCCGTGGCCCGGCTCGCGACGGCGTTGGCGAGCCGCTGGCGCAGCTCGTCCAGACCCGCGCCGCTCGCCACGGAGGTCGCGAGCACCGTCGCGCCGGGGACGCCGTCACGCTCCATGAGGCGCACGAGGTCGGTGCGGCAGCGGGCGACGTCCTCGGCCGCGAGCCGGTCGGCCTGGTTGAGGACGACGACCGTCACGGCCTCGTGGGCCGCCAGCGCGGCGACGTGGTCGTCGTGGAGGCGGGCGTCGGCGTACTTCTGGGGGTCGGTGACCCAGACGAAGAGGTCCACGAGCTCGAGCACCCGGGCGGCCTCGTCGCGGTTGCTGCTCTCGCGGGAGTCGACGTCGGGGAGGTCGAGGAGCACGAGTCCGTCGAGCGTGCCGAGCTGGCCGCCGGGGCCCTCCCCCTCGACGAGGTGGCGCGAGCCGACACCGAGCCAGTCGAGCAGCTCACCCGCGGGCTCGTCGCCCCAGACCGCGGCGGTCGGGGTCGAGGTCGTGGGACGGCGCACCCCGACGGTGGCGACGTCGGCGCCGACGATCGCGTTGAAGAGCGACGACTTGCCGCTGCCCGTGGCGCCGGCCAGCGCGACGACCGTGTGGGCGCCCGCGATGCCCGTGCGCTGCCCCACCTTGGCGACGACCTGCGCCGCCCGCGCGGACTCGGTCGCGGGCAGCTCGCGGCCACCCGCGTCGACGGCCGCGGCCAGGGCGTCGGAGGCGGCGGCGAGGCGCTCGGGCGACACCGTGGCGCCGTGCGCCCGGCCCTTGAGGAGGGGGCTCACGGGCGGACCTTCCGCAGGCGGGCCGCGGCGGCGGCGATGGCGTCGGCCTGTCCGGCCGGCGCGGCGTGGGCGGTGAGAGCGGCGGTGAAGCGCTCGCGCTCCAGCGCGAACTGGTCGTCGGCGAGCTCGAGCAGCCGGGCGCGCGCCTTGGCCGCCATGTCGCGGACCGCCTGGTCACCGAAGATGGCCTCGAGCACGCGCTGGGCGAGCACCGACGTGCCGCCGGCGATCCCGATCTCGGCGCCGACGAGGCCGCCCGTCTGCGCGAAGGCGACGAGCATGAGGAAGAGCCCGATCGCGTTGACGCCGTAGGCCGCGACCCGCGCGTTGGTGCGCCGGCCCTTGCCCTCGGTGCGGACGAGCTCGAGCACCTCGCCCTGCCAGTCGCGCACGAGGCGCTCGACGGCGGTGGCGTCGCCGCCCGAGCTGGAGCCGGGGGCGACGTCGGCGAGGACCGCCGGGCCGCCCGGCAGCCGCCGCCAGGTGCGGGCGGTGTCGGCCTGCGCCGACTCGAGGTTGGCGAGGAGCATCGCGGCGACCCCGGTGTGCAGGGCCTCCCCGAGGCCCTCGGCCGGCGCGGTGCGGCCGGTGA
Source organism: Kineosporiaceae bacterium (assembly GCA_052038585.1). Taxonomy (GTDB): domain Bacteria; phylum Actinomycetota; class Actinomycetes; order Actinomycetales; family Kineosporiaceae; genus JBQGCR01. Next base: position 1,210 of record JBQGCR010000162.1, on the reverse strand, counting down.
CAGCGGCCGTGATGCGGTCGCGCCAGCGGCTGACCGTCGACTCGACCTGACGGAAGAACTCGCCCGTGCCGACGAACTCCTGCCAGCGCGCCAGCACCTCGCCGCGCAGCAGCGTGCCGTCCGTCATCCCGTCGGCCACCCGGCGGTGACCGGCGCCGAACGCGTCGACCGCGGCGGCCTCGAGGGCGTCCCGGGCGGCGTCCTGCTCACGGCTCGCGGCGACGAGCTCGTCCGCACGACCGGTGAGGGAGGCGACGGCGCCGCGCAGCGTCTGCGACACGACGATGTCGCGGGCCCGGGCGTCGCCCGCGAGCGCCTCGAGCCAGGCGCGCAGGCGGGCGAAGGACTCGGCGGGCAGGCGGCCGGCGTCGTCGAGAGGGGTCTCGGGGACGGTGAACACCGGTGCGGTCGGCAGGCCCTGGTCGCGCAGCATCGACGCGAGGTGCGGCCGGATCTCGTCGACGGCCTCCGGGGGCACCCGGTCGAGGACGACGGCGACGGCGGTGCCGCGGTCGGCCGCGGTGCGCAGCAGGTCCCACGGCACGGCGTCCGCGTAGCGCGCGGCCGTCGTGACGAACAGCCAGAGGTCCGCCGCGCCGAGCAGCTGGGTCGCGAGCTCGCGGTTGGCCGAGACGACGGAGTCGATGTCGGGCGCGTCGAGCAGCGCGAGACCCGGCCGCAGCGCCGGCGACGCGACGAGGCGCACGGTGCCCGGCTGGTCCTCGCCGGGGTCGTGGCCGGTCACGCGGGCCAGGCCCGGCAGGACGCGGGCGTCCTCGAACCAGCGCGCGTCGTCGGGGTGGTGGACGAGCACCGGAGAGGTCGTCGTCGGCCGGAGCACGCCGGAGCGGCTCACCGCGTCGCCCACGACGGAGTTGACGAGCGTGGACTTGCCGGCGCCCGTCGAGCCGCCGACGACGGCGAGCAGCGGGGCGTCGAGCGAGCGCAGGCGGGGCAGCACGTAGTCGTCCAGCTGGTCGAGCAGCTGCCGCCGCGTGACCTCGGCCTCGGCCCTCCCCGGGACGTCGAGCGGGAGCGTCGCCGCGTCGACGGCGGCCCGCAGCCCCTCGACGGCGGAGACCACGCCCTCCACGTCCCGGTCCGCACCCACCCCCGAATCCTATAGAGGCTTCCGTGTCCGGTCGTCCATTCGCCGTGCCGCGGACGATGATGTCGCTCGTGCGCGTCTTCGTCGCGGTCCTGCCGCCCC
>JBQGCR010000161.1:0-4910 GCA_052038585.1 Kineosporiaceae bacterium | reverse complement strand
GTCATCTCCGCGATGAGGTCGTTGCCCTCACGGGTGCGCTCGCCGACGCCGGCGAACACCGACACACCACCGAAGTTCTCGGCGACGCGGTAGATCATCTCCTGGATGAGGACCGTCTTGCCGACGCCCGCACCGCCGAAGAGGCCGATCTTGCCGCCGAGCACGTACGGCGTGAGCAGGTCGATGACCTTGATGCCGGTCTCGAACATCTCGGTCTTGCTCTCGAGCTGGTCGAAGGCCGGGGCCGTGCGGTGGATCGGCCAGCGCTCGGTGACCTCGAGGCGCTCGCCCTCCTTGAGGTTGAGGCACTCGCCGATCGCGTTGAACACGTGGCCCTTGGTCACGTCGCCGACGGGGACGGTGATCCCCTCGCCGGTGTCGACGACCGTCGAGCCGCGGACCATGCCGTCGGTCGGCTGCATCGAGATGGCGCGCACGAGGTTGTCGCCGATGTGCTGCGCGACCTCGAGGGTCAGCGTGCGCGTCTGCTCGCCGAGGGTCACCTCGACGGTGAGCGCGTTGTAGAGGTCGGGCATCGCGTCCGACGGGAACTCGATGTCGACGACCGGGCCGATGACGCGGGACACCCGGCCGGTGCCGGCGGTGCCGGCGGAGGCGGTCTGCTCTGCAGTGACAGTCATGTCTCTCTCACTTCTCCGTGCCGGTGCCGGTCACTTCGTGGCGTCGGCCAGGGCCGTGGCCCCGCCGACGATCTCGCTGATCTCCTGGGTGATCTCCGCCTGGCGGGCCGTGTTGGCCAGTCGCGTGTAGCGGCGGATGAGGTCCTCGGCGTTGTCGGTCGCCGACTTCATCGCGCGCTGGCGGGCGGCCAGCTCGCTCGCCGCGGAGGCGAGCAGCGCGTTGAAGATCCGGCTCTCGACGTACTTCGGGAGCAGCGCGTCGAGCACCGCACCCGCCGAGGGCTCGAACTCGTACAGCGGCAGCACGTCGTCCGGCGCCGGCGCCTCGTCGCCCTCGACGACCTCGAGCGGCAGCAGCCGGACGACCTCCGGCGTCTGCGTCACCATGTTGACGAAGCGGGTGTAGACGATGTGGATCTCGTCGACACCGCCCTCCGCCGAGTCGGTGAGGAACGCGTCGATGAGCGTCCTGGCGATCTCCTGCGCGTTCTCGAACTGCGGGGCGTCCGAGAAGCCGCCCCACTCGGCCGCGACGTGCCGCTTGCGGAAGCGGTAGAAGCTCGCTCCCTTGCGGCCGGCGATGTAGGGGACGACCTCCTTGCCCTCGCCGCGCAGCAGCTCGGCGAGGCGCTCCCCCTCCTTGATGACGTTCGAGGAGTAGGCGCCGGCGAGGCCCCGGTCGGAGGTGACGAGCAGCATGGCCGCCCGCGTCACGTCCTTCTTCTCCGTCGTCAGCGGGTGGTCCTCGTTGGAGTACGTGGCCACCGCGGAGACGGCGCGGGTGATGGCGCGGGCGTACGGCGCCGAGGCGGCCGTGCGCTGCTGCGCCTTGACCATCCGCGACGTCGCGATGAGCTCGAAGGCGCGCGTGATCTTCTTGGTCGCGTTGATGCTGCGGATGCGCGACCGGTAGACGCGCTGCTGGGCTCCCATGTCGTCGTCCTCCTTCCGGGGTCGGGTGTCGGGGTCCTGGGTCGGGCGGGGAAGGTCAGCCGCGCTTCTGGCGGACGATCTTCTCCTGCGCGACGTCGGACTCCTCGAGCGCCTCGGCGCTCTCCTTGCCCACGGAGGCGAGCGGCTTGCCCTCGCCGGTCTGGAAGCCCCGCTTGAACTCCTCGACGGCCTGCTTGAGCGCGGCCTCGGTGTCGTCGGACACCGCGCCGGTCTCGCGGATCGTGTCGAGGATGTTCGTCGAGCGGCGCAGGTGGTCGAGCAGCTCGGACTCGAAGCGGCGGATGTCCTCGACCGGGACGTCGTCGAGCTGGCCGCTCGTGCCGGTCCAGATGGAGACCGACTGGTCCTCCATCGAGAACGGCGAGTACTGCGGCTGCTTGAGCAGCTCGACGAGGCGCTGGCCACGGGCGAGCTGGGCGCGGGACGCGGCGTCGAGGTCGGACGCGAACATCGCGAACGCCTCGAGCGCGCGGAACTGCGCCAGGTCGACGCGCAGCGAGCCGGAGACCTTCTTCATCGCCTTGGTCTGCGCCGAGCCACCGACCCGGGAGACCGAGATGCCGACGTTGACCGCGGGGCGGACGTTCGCGTTGAACAGGTCCGACTCGAGGAAGATCTGGCCGTCGGTGATGGAGATGACGTTGGTCGGGATGTACGCCGACACGTCGTTGGCCTTCGTCTCGACGAAGGGCAGGCCCGTCATCGAGCCGGCACCCATGTCGTCGGACAGCTTCGCGCAGCGCTCGAGGAGGCGGCTGTGCAGGTAGAAGACGTCACCCGGGTAGGCCTCGCGACCCGGCGGGCGGCGCAGCAGCAGCGAGACGGCGCGGTAGGCCTCGGCCTGCTTGCTCAGGTCGTCGAAGATGATGAGGACGTGCTTGCCGGCGTACATCCAGTGCTGGCCGATGGCCGAGCCGGTGTACGGCGCGAGGTACTTGAAGCCCGCGGCGTCCGACGCCGGCGCGGCGACGATCGTCGTGTACTCCAGGGCGCCGTTCTCCTCGAGCGCGCGGCGCACCGAGGCGATCGTCGAGCCCTTCTGGCCGATGGCGACGTAGATGCAGCGGACCTGCTTCTTCGGGTCGCCGGAGGCCCAGTTGGCCTTCTGGTTGATGATCGTGTCGAGCGCGACGGCGGTCTTGCCCGTCTGGCGGTCGCCGATGATGAGCTGGCGCTGGCCGCGGCCGATCGGGGTCATCGAGTCGATGGCCTTGATGCCGGTCATCATCGGCTCGGAGACCGACTGGCGCTGGACGACGGACGGGGCCTGCGTCTCGAGCGGACGGCGGCCCTCGGCCTCGATGTCGCCGAGACCGTCGATCGGCTGGCCGAGCGGGTCGACGACGCGACCGAGGAAGGCGTCGCCGACGGGGACCGAGAGGATCTCGCCCGTGCGGCGGACCTCCTGGCCCTCCTCGATGCCGCTGAACTCGCCGAGGACGACGACGCCGATCTCGCGGACGTCGAGGTTGAGGGCCAGGCCGAGCGTGCCGTTCTCGAACTGCAGCAGCTCGTTGGCCATGACGCTGGGCAGGCCTTCGACGCGCGCGATGCCGTCGCCGGCCTCGCTGACGCGCCCGACCTCCTCGCGGGAGGCTGCACCGGGGGCGTAGGAGGCGACGAAGGAGTCCAGCGCGTCCCGGATCTCCTCCGGACGGATCGTGAGCTCCGCCATGGTGTGTCCCGTCTCTTTCGTGTCGTCGAGCGTGAACGTCGTTGTCTGCTGGTGGATCAGCCGGCGAACCGGCGGCGTGCCTCGTCGAGCCGGGTGCTCACCGTGCCGTCGACGACCTCGCCGCCGACCTGCACGCGCAGGCCGCCGACGACGTCGGGGTCGACGTCGACGTTGACCCGGATGTCGCGGCCGTAGAGGCGGCGCAGCGACTGCGCGAGGCGGCTGCGCTGGCCCTCGTCGAGCGGCAGGGCCGCGACGACGTGGGCGACGAGCTGGCTGCGGCGCCGGGCCGCGGCCTCGACGTAGCCCTCGAGCGCCTGCTCCGTGCGCTGCCCCCGGGGGGTCGTCGCGGCGTGGACGGCCAGGCGCACCGTCTCCGGCGCCGCGCGGCCGTCGAGGAGCCGGCGGACGAGGTCGGCCTTGCGGTCGGCCCCCTCCGAGCGGACGGAGAAGGCGTCCCGCAGGCCCGTGTCGCCGCCGACCGTGCGCCCGAAGCGGAACAGCTCGTCCTCGACGGCGTCGAGGCGGCCGTTGCGCTCGGCGGACGCGAGCACCGCGGAGACGGCGAGGCCCTCGGTGGCGTCGACGATGTCGTCGCCGCCGGCCCAGCGGTCCCGCACGAGCCCGGAGAACAGGTCGAGGGCCGCGTCGCCGACCTTGCCGCCGAACAGCCGCGCCGCGAGCGCCGCCTTGGCCTCGCCGTCCCGGGAGGGGTCGGCGAAGGCACGGCGCACCCCGGCGCTGCCGGCGAGCACGCCGGTCAGCGCGAAGAGGTCGTCACCGAGCGCGGCGGCGTCGGCCCCGCCGGAGGCGAGCAGCGTCTCCAGACGCTCCTGCGCACCGGCGAGGGACTCGCGACTGACTCCGCGCATCAGGACTGCCCACCCGCCGGGGCCTGCTCGAGCTCGTCGAGGAAGCGCTCGACGACGCGGCGCTGGCGCGCCTCGTCCTCGAGGGACTCGCCGACGATCCGCGAGGCCAGGTCGGTCGCGAGGCGGCCGACCTCGCCGCGGAGCTGGACGACGGCGGTCTGCCGCTCGGCCTGGATCTGCGACTGGGCGGCGGCGGTGATGCGCGCCGCCTCCTCCTGGGCCTTGGTCCGCATCTCGGCGACGATGGCGGCGCCCTCGGCGCGCGCCTCCTCGCGGATCCGCGACGCCTCGGCGCGGGCCTCGGCCAGCTGGTCGTTGTACGACTGCAGGGCCGCGGCGGCCTCGGCCTGGGCGGCCTCGGCCTTGGCGATGCCGCCCTCGATCGCCGCCGTGCGCTCGGCGAAGATCTTCTCGAGCCGCGGCACGACCTTGCGCGCCACGACGACGTAGAGGATCGCGAAGACGAGGAAGCCGAAGATCAGCTCCCCGGCGTGCGGGATGACCGGGTACTGCAGGAACGCGGGGAGGGAGGACTCCTCCTCCGTGGTCCCCTCCGCGAGGAAGGCTGCGACGAGCACGCTCACTCCTTCGATCGGTCGTCAGGTCGGCCGGTGAGGGTCAGCCTGCGAAGACGAACGCGAGGGCGATGCCGAAGATGGCGAGCGCCTCGGCGAGGGCGAAGCCGAGGATGGCGATCGGCTGCAGGAGGCCGCGGGCCTCGGGCTGGCGGGCCACGCCGCTGACGTACGCGGCGAAGATCAGGCCGAC
>JBQGCR010000160.1:0-1983 GCA_052038585.1 Kineosporiaceae bacterium | reverse complement strand
ACGACAGGCTCGCCCGGACCGCGGACCCGCTGTCCCGCAGGCCGAGCAGGCCGGCGAGCTCCCACGCGTAGTTGTGGCCGGACCACACGTTGACCCGCGCGTCGGCCGCGGCGCGCGCCACCACCTCCGGGTGCAGGCCGGCCCCCCGGCCACCCCCCCGCGGGGGCTGCCCCGACCGCCCGCCCCCCCCGGGGCGGTGGGGGCGCGCCCCGCCCCCGACGCGCGGGTCAACGTGTGGTCCGGTCACAACTACGCGTGGGAGCTCGCCGGCCTGCTCGGCCTGCGGGACAGCGGGTCCGCGGTCCGGGCGAGCCTGTCGTGCTACTCGACGGCGGACGACGTCGACCGGCTGCTCGACGTGCTGAAGAACTGCGCCGCGGCACCGGGCGGCGCGTCGTGAGCCTGCGGGTCGAGCTCGACCGCCTCCTGGAGACCGCGGCCGGGTTCGGCACGGTCCCGATGCTCCTCACCTCGGACGCCGACGGCCGGCCCCGGGCGACCGCCGTCGCCGTCGAGTGGCTGCCGCGGGACGACGACGAGGTCGCGACGGCCCGGGTCCGGGCCGGTCACCGCTCGGTGACGAACGCGACGGCGCGGCCGCTCGTCAGCCTCCTGTGGCCGGCGCCGCCGGGGGAGCGGTTCGCGCTGCTCGTCGACGGCGAGGCGGTGCAGGTGGAGCCTGACGAGGTGCCGCCCGACGCCACCGGCCGTGCCACCCGGCCCGGGGGCTGGGTCACGGTCGCGGTGACGTCGGGCATCCTCCACGTCGTCGGGCGGGCGGGGCGCTGACTACCGGCTCAGCGCCCAGGTGGACTTCGCGACGGTGTTCTCCGTCCCGCTGAAGCCCTCGAACGGGTCGAAGGCGTCGGCGACGAAGTCGGTGTCCGTGTCGTCCGCGGTGCCGCCGACGAGGTCCGGACCGACGCCGAAGAGCTTGCCGAACCCGAAACCGCCCGCGTCCATGAGGCTCGCCCGGCCGTTGGTGTTGTCGGTGTGCCAGTTCCCGATCATGTGGCCGGCCTCGTGCGCCGTGACGTTCCCGACCGCCTGCGCGACGAACGCGAGCCGGTCCGAGGCGGGCCGCATCCACCAGTTGAGCGACGCGGTGCGGTACCGGCCGCGGGTGTCCGAGAGGACGTCGAGGAGCACGAGCGCGGTCTCCTCCCGGTCGAAGTTGCCCGGGTCGATCGACTGCGCGATGCCGATCGTCGGCACGCCGGACTCCTCGATCGTCCCGCCGACGACGACGCGCGTGACCCCGGGCTGCCCGAACAGGTCCGGCGACTCGTCGCTCGTGACGACCCGGACGGCGACGCTGTCGCTGAGCCCCGACGCCCGCAGGTCCGCGACGAGGTTCTCCTGCACCTCGGCCTTGACGGCGCGGCCGAGGGCCACCCGGTCGGACGCCCGCAGGCCCCAGTCGGCGAGGAACGCCGACAGCGGCGAGAGCGTCGAGACGCCGCGGCCGCCCCAGATCCCGGTGTTGACCCGGGCCCCGTCGTAGTCGAGGAAGATCGTCTGGGCGACCTTGCCCGTGCCGCCCGGCCGGTACGCCTCGAACGTCGCCGAGTACGGACCGTCCCCGCCGCCGACGGCGACGTAGTACGTGCCGGCCCGGGGGGCGACGACGTCGAGGGTGGCGTTCCCGCCGCCCGGCAGCGGTGAGGTCAGCGGGTAGATGCCGGACGCGTCGCCCGGAGAGCCCATGAGCAGCGTCCCCGTGCGGTCGTAGGCGGAGACCAGCCCGGCGCCGCCGCGCACGGTCGCGCCGAGGACGTCGCCGGCGGCGAGCCGGACGGCGTAGGTGTCGACGTCGCCGGCGCGCACGCCGATCCGCACCGAGTAGTCACCGGTCGACTGCCACGTCTGCCCGGTCCCGAGGTCGATGACCGTCGAGCCGATGGCGAGGACGTAGTACCGGCCCGACACCGGGACCGGCACCGTGAGCACCGGGTGGAGCCCGTCGCGGTTCTGCTGCGCGAA
>JBQGCR010000159.1:0-7576 GCA_052038585.1 Kineosporiaceae bacterium | reverse complement strand
GGTCGCGCGCCTCGACCACGTAGAAGCCACCCAGGGCTTCCGCGGTCTCGACGAAGGGGCCGGCCGTCACCGCGCCCCCGTGCCTGATGGACGTGGCCGCCCTCGTGGGCGCCAGGGCCTCCCCGCCGGCCAGGGACCCGCAGAGCTCGAAGACCTGCTTGACGAACGTGCTGTGCGCGTCGACGATCCCGCGCCACTCCTCGGCGGACATCGTCGCGTAGACGGTCGGGTCGTCGTAGATGAAGATCGCGTACTTGTCCATGGGACTGCCTCCTGCGCCAGGTCGCGGGCCGGCCTGTCCGGCGCCGTCACCAAGCAGGACGAACGGCCTGTCGCCGGACGGACAGTCAAGGCGCGGACTCTTCCTCGTGGGCCGTCAGCGGCCGAGGATGCGGGCGAGCAGTGACGGCGGCCGGGCCGCGGCCTTCTGCTCGGCGGTGCACCGGCACTGCTGGGCCTTCGGGACGGCGCGCATGACCTGGTCGACGTGCTGGCCGCAGCCCTTCCACGTCGGCTTGCCGCACGCGGGACAGGTGGCGGGGCTGCACATGGGACACCTCCGGGGATCGGACGACGCCGGCTGCCGGTCGGCAGCCCGCCCACCGATAGTACCCCAGGGGGTATACATCGTCCGCAGGACCGTGTGATCCTCGACGCATGTCGCTCTGGCAGTGGCTCGGCGTCGTGCTCGTCGTCATCGGCCTCGGCGAGTACGCGCTCTTCCGGTACCTCGCGCCGCGGCGGGAGACCATCCGGCGGCGGATGCCGCTGCTCACGGCGAACTCGGCGGTCAACGTCGTCGCCGGCGGCCTGCTCGTCGCGCTCGCCTGACGGCGGGAGCGCCCCTCAGGTCGAGGAGTCGGTGAAGCCGACGAGCTCGACGAGCTCGTCGAGCTCGCACTCGAAGACCGCGTCCGCCCCGTCGGCGGCGACGACGCGGTGGCGCTGACCGAAGACCTCCGTCGTCACCGCCCCGAGGACGTACGTCCACGCGACGAGGCCGCGCACGAGGAGCTGGTCGGGCGGGTCCCCCGCGACCGCGTCGCGCAGCTCGAGCGCGTCGTGCGCGGCAGGCAGGCGCCGGGCCGCGGGGCGGACGGCGCCGGCGGCGTGGGCGTCGGCCAGGACCCGCGCGAGGGTGAGCGGCAGGCGGGTCGCGGCCCGGACGGTGTCCTGCGGCGCGTCGTAGCCGGGGATCGGCGAGCCGAAGATCAGCGCCCACTGGTGCGGCTCGGCGCGCCCCCAGGCCCGGGCCGCCCGGGCGACGGCGCGGTAGCGCTCGGCAAAGGCGCCGCGGTCGACGGCCGCCTCGGCGGCCTCGACCCGCTCCCCCAGCGCGTCGTACGACTCGATGATGAGCGCCGTGAGCAGCGCGTCCCGGCTCTCGAAGTACCGGTAGACGCCGGACGACACGAGGCCGACCTCCCGGGCCACCGCCCGCAGGCTCACCCCGGACGGGCCGTCGGCGTCGAGCGAACGCCGCGCGGCGTCGAGGATGTCCGCCCGCATCTGCAGCTTCGCCCGCGTGCGGGCCGTGGCCGGTGCCGTCGTCACGCGCCGAGCATCCCGTACTTCGGAGAGCACTGCAAACTTCAGAGAGCACCGCTCTTGACGCGAGCCGCTTTCAGTGAGCACCATTCACCCAAGAGAGCACCGCTCACTGAAGGAGGAACCCATGACCCGCCACCTCGTCGTCGGCGCCGGACCCGTCGGCACCGCGACCGCCCGCGAGGCCGCCGCCCGCGGCCACGACGTCGTCCTCGCGTCCCGCTCCGGCCGCGGACCGGCCGTCCCCGGGGTCACCCGGGTCGCGGTCGACGCGACGGACCCCACCGCCCTCACCGCCCTCGCCCGCGGCTGCACCGTCGTGCACAACGCGCTCAACCCGACCCGCTACGACCGGTGGGCGCAGGAGTGGCCGCCGATGTGGGCCGCCCTCGTCGCCGCGGCCCGCGCGAGCGGCGCCGTGCTCGTCACGGTGGGGAACCTCTACGGCTACGGCCGCCCGGACGGCCCGATGCGCGAGGGCGACCCGCTGCGCCCGGTCGAGAGCAAGGGCGCCGTGCGCGTGCGGATGTGGGAGCAGGCCCTCGCCGCGCACCGCGCCGGTGACTTCCCGGCCGCCGAGGTGCGGGCGAGCGACTACGTCGGCGCCGGCGCGGTGAGCTCGGCGACGCTCGCGATGCGGGCCGTCGTCGCCGGCAGGACGGCGCGCGTCGTCGGCCGCCCCGACGTCCCGCACTCGTGGACGTCCACCGGTGACGTCGCCCGCCTCGCGGTCGCCGTCGCCGCGGACCCCGCCGCCCACGGCCGCGCCTGGCACGTGCCGACGAACGCCCCGCGCACCCAGCGCGAGCTCCTCGAGCAGGTCGCGGCCGTCGCGGGTGCGCCCTCCCCCCGGATCAGCCCGACCCCGACCCTTGTGCTGCGCGCGATCGGCCTGCTGCACAGGCCCGTTCGCGCCGTGGCCGACGTCGCCTACCAGTTCGAGGTGCCGTTCGTCCTCGACGACTCCGCCGCCCGCAGCCGCTTCGGGCTGGAGCCGACGGCCTGGGACGACGTCCTCCGCGGGACCGTCGAGGACCTGCAGGGCCTCGCGACCACCCGGGGCGGTGCGCGATGAGCGCCGCAGTGGACCACCGGCGCCTCACCGGCGCGCTGCTCGCCGGCTCGGCGCTGCTCGCCGTCGTCGGCTACGCCGTCCTCGGGACCGCCTTCGGCTGGCCCGACGTCCTCGACGAGCCGGGGACGACGGCGCTCGACCGGTACGTCGAGGCCGAGTCCGCCGTCCGCGCAGGCTTCTACGCCATGTCCCTCGCGAGCCTGGCCCTCGTCCCCGCGGCCTTCGGCGTGCACGAGCTCCTCGGCCGGGACGACGCCGTCGCCCGGTCCGTCACGGCGTTCGGCGTCCTCGGTGCCTTCGCCCAGCTGCTCGGCTGGCTGCGCTGGGTCGTCGCCGTCCCCGTCCAGGCGGACCTGTGGACGGCGGCGACGGACCCGCAGCAGCGCTACGCCGTCGCCGCCGCCTACGACACCCTCAACGCCTACGCCGGCGGCACCCTCGGCGAGCACCTGGGCTGGCTGCTCCAGGGCCTGTGGGCGATCGGCATCGCGGCGATGGCGCTGCGCCGCAGCGGTCTTCCGCGGTGGCTCACCGTCCCCGGCCTCGTCCTCGCGGCGACCTGGGCCCCCCTCACGGCGCTCGGCACGGCCGCGGACGTCGCGCTCGCCGAGACGCTCGGCGTCGGGGTGCTCTACACCGCCTGGTACGTCTGGCTGCTCGTCCTCGGCGTCGCGCTGCTCGTCCGGACCTCTTCACCGGCGGGCGGACCGGTCGGGGCGCCGCGAGCATGGTCGGGTGCTCCTGCCTCCTCCCCCGACCGGTGACGACGTCGTCGCGTGGGTCCGCACCCACCTCGGCCACCTGAGCGACGACGACGTCCACCCCTCGCCCGCCGTCCGCGGCGGCCAGACCGCCGCGGACGCGGCCCTGGCCGCGCTCGACCTCACCGGCTACGCCGCCCGGCGCAACGAGGTGCTGCCGGAGCACCGGCGGGGCGCGACCCGGCTGTCCCCGTGGATCCGGCACGGGCTGCTCCCGCTCCCCCGGGTGTGGGACGCGGCGGCGGACGCCCCACCGCGGGACCGGGCGAAGTTCCGCGACGAGCTGCTCTGGCAGGAGTACGCCCGTCACGTCTACGCCCGGCTCGGCCGCCGGACGGCACGGGCGATGCGGTACGAGCCGCCCGGCGACCGTCCCGGCGCAGAGCCGTTCGGCGACGGGCCGTGGGACCCGCGGATGGCGTGCATGGCGGCGACGACGGCGGAGCTCACCGGGGACGGGTGGCTGGTCAACCAGACGCGGATGTGGCTCGCCTCCCAGTGGACCGTCCGGCACGGGGCCCGCTGGCAGGACGGCGAGGACGCGTTCTTCCGCCACCTCCTCGACGGGTCCCGGGCGGCCAACCGGCTCGGGTGGCAGTGGACGGTCGGCACCGGGACGGGCAAGGCGTACGGCTTCAGCCGCTGGCAGGTCGAGAAGCGTGCACCGGGCCTGTGCCCGACGTGCCCCCTGAACCGGGCGTGCCCCGTGCAGCACTGGCCGGACGCGACGACGGGACCCCGGGTGGCCGACGAGAGTGGCCTGCGGCACGGGACGACGCCGTCCGGCCCGTCGGCCCCCGAGCTGACCGGCGAGCCGGAGGCGGTGTGGCTGACCGCCGAGAGCCTCGGCGACGACGACCCGGCCCTCGCGGCGCACCCGGACCTGCCCGCGGTCTTCGTCCTCGACGAGCCGCTCCTCGCGCGGCTGCGGCTGTCAGGCAAGCGCCTGGTCTTCCTCGCCGAGTGCCTGGCCGACCTCTCGGCGCGGCGCCCGGTCGAGGTGCACCTCGGCGACCCCGTCGAGGTCCTCGCCGGCCGCCCGCTCGCCGCGACGTGGACGCCGGTGCCCGGGTGGGCGAGCCGCTCGGCGCTGCTGGACGTCGTCGCCGTCCACCCGTGGCCGTGGCTGCGCCGGCCGGGAACCGGTCCGCTGCAGTCGTTCTCGGCCTGGGTGCGGTCCACCCCACGGTGAACGCGGTGACGCCCGCCGTCCCCGGGGGGACGACGGGCGCCACCGGCCCTGCTGCTCGGCTCACCTCAGGCCGGCGCGCAGCACCTCCACGACGTCGAGGAGGGCCTGGCGGGCCTGGGCGTCGGTGACCTTCTGCGCCGTCGTCCCGAAGGACGTCAGCTCCGCCCGCGCCTTGGCCAGGCGACCGGCCTCGGCGTGCCGCTTGGCGTCCCACAGGTCAGCGGTGAGGCTGCGGGCCTGCGGGGCCGTCACGGTGCCGCCCTCGTTGAGCACGAGGACGAGCGAGAACGCCTCGGCGAACGCCGAGGTGTCCGGCGTCAGCGTCGCCCGGAGCTCCTCGAGCGCCGCGACGACCTGGGCCCGGGCAGCCGGCGCCTTGATCCGCGCCGCCGTGGCCGCGAGCGCGTCGAGCTCGGCCAGGGCGGCCCGGGTCTGACCCCGCTCCACCTTGGTCCGGGCCGACACCAGGCCGGTGCGCAGCGGCGTCGTCTCGGCCTTGGTCAGCTTGTTCTCCGACCGCAGCCGGTCGACCAGGCCGATCACCGGCGCGAAGCCCGCCGTCTGCGGGGCGAGCCCCGCCTTGAGCGCCGCCACGGCCTCCCGCAGCTCGGTGCGCGCGCCCCGGTCGGCCACCTGGCCGGCGAGGGTCGCGAAGCGGTCGAGCTGCCGGAACGCCGCGACCCGGTTCTCCTGCGCGAGGAGGGCCTGCGCCCGCCACAGCACCGAGTCGAGCTGCCGGGCCTCGCGGACCGTCAGCCGGCCGTCACCCTCGAGCTGGTACACGAGGGTGTGCACCTCGGCGAAGGTCACCGTGCCGTCCTGCGTCACCGTGAACTCCACCGTCTGCTGCGTGGCGTTCCCGGCGACGTCGGTGGCCGTGACGACCATGACGTGCGCGCCGACCCCGAGCGTCTCGCCGTCGAGGGTCACGCCGTCGGCGGTGCCCGCGAGCGGCTCCCCGTCGAGCGTGACGACGACGGAGGCGACCCCGGACGTCGCGTCGGTGGCGCTCACGGAGACCTCGACCGAGTCCTCCACCGGCAGCGCCGCGCCCGGCTCGAGGCCGGAGACGGTGACGACCGGCGCCGTGGCGTCGAGCTTGACGACCTGCTCGACCGTCCCGACGTTGCCCGCCTCGTCCGTCGCGCGGAAGGCGACGGTGTGCGTGCCGTCGGCGGAGACCTCGACCGGACCGCCGTAGGCGGCCCAGGCCCCGTCGTCCACCTTGACCTCGAGGGTCACGGCGTCGGACACGTCGTCCGTCGCCGTGGCGGCCACCGTGGCCGGCGAGGTCCACCAGCCGCCCTGGCCGTCCGCCGCCGGGGTGACGGTGACGTCGACGACCGGGGCCGTGACGTCCTCGTCGCACCCGGTCGCGGTGTCGTCCGGGGTGAGGGTGAAGTAGTCGAACCGGGCCGTGATCGGCTGGGTCGACGGCTGGCTCGTCGCCGTGCCCCACAGACCGATCCGCGGCTCGTTGACCCCCGCGAGCGACCGGCTGCCGCTCACCGTGGACCACGTGGTGCCGTCGGCGCTGTACTGCGCGGTGACGTCGAGGCCGTTCGTGCTGCTCAGGCGCAGCCACACCGTGTCGGGGAACGTCGCGCCGAGAGCCGGGGTGTTGGTCTCGGTCGGGGTGCCCGCGATCTCGGTGAGGTACTGCACGACGCGCCCTGCGGCGTCGTCCGTCGCGGTCCGGCCCTGGACGACGAGCTTCATGTAGTTGTCGTCGTCGCCGTAGACGATCAGGCCGGCCTGCTGGTACTGCCGCCGCGCCGGGAACGTCAGCTTGGTCGTGGCCTCGAAGGCCCCGCCGGGCAGGTGCTGCAGCACGAGGTTCGGCGTCGCGCCGCCCGTCGCGCCGTAGATGTCCGCCGTGGCGAGGTCGATGACGAGGTCGCCGTCGGCCACGCTCAGGTCGTCGTCGACCCGGACGTTGCTGTCCCACCGCTCGGTGTCGAGAGCCGTACCCTCGAACCCGTCCGACCGGCCCGAGAAGCACACCGGCAGGCCCTCGGTGACGGTGATCGTCACCGAACGGGTCGCCCGGGCGCCTCGGGAGTCGCTCGCCGTCACCGTCGCCGTGTACGAGCCCGGCTCGGTGTAGGTGTGCGCCGCGGTCCCGGTCTGGCCGGTCTCGAGGAGCGTGCCGTCGCCGAAGTTCCAGGCGAAGGTCACCGGGTCGTCGCCGTCGGGGTCGCTCGCCTCGGCGGTGAACGCCACCTCGAGCGGGCCCTCGCCCTGGACGGTGTCGGCCTCGAGCGTCAGCGCGGGACGCTGGTTCTCGGTCACGCCACGGCCGCCGAAGTCGACCCAGTTGACGTTCGAGCCGCCGGTCGTCTGGACGAGGTACAGCGGGCCGCTGACGGTCGCGGTCTCGCCGCTCACGTCACCGGAGAAGTAGCCGTACTCCTGCCAGCCGGCCGTCGCCGGGACCTGGATCGTCGCGACGGTCGGCCCGTCGGGCGCGCCGGTCCGGACGACCCACGTCGCACCACCCGCGGCCGAGGCCGCGCGCAGCGTGATCGTGTCGATGTTCGTCAGGTTCGCGACGTCCCAACGGATCCAGTCGCCCGCCTCGACGTAGCCGATGTTGCTGCCGCCGCCGAGGACGTCGGAGGTCGTCTCGACGACGACGCCCGGGTCACCGGTGCCGGTCCCGAGCCGGCCCGTGGCGTCGAAGAACTCCGCCTCGGTCCGCTTGGTGTGCAGGACGACCGTGTCCTGGCCCGTCAGCGCGGACGCGCCGTCGGCCCCGGTGTCGGTGTAGGTCGCCGTGATGGTGCCGAAGATGTTCGCCCCGACGTGGCCCTCGTCGCCGGGCAGCGGCAGGACCCCGGAGCACCCGCGGTACTGCTCGTAGCCGTGGGCGTGCTCGTCGTGCCCGAGGGCGGGCTGGACGACGACGTTCTCGCAGTCGATCTCGCCGTCCTCGGGGTCGGTGACGCGCACCTCGTAGGCGATCGTGTCGCCGAACTCGAAGAACCCGCCGTCGACCGG
>JBQGCR010000158.1:0-1928 GCA_052038585.1 Kineosporiaceae bacterium | reverse complement strand
CCGCCGACTCCGCACCGTATGGACGAAGCCGTCCACAGGCTGCGGACTCGACGGGACTGCGTGCGGACTCGACGGGACTGCGTGCGGACTCGACGGGACTGCGTGCGGACTCGGCGGGACTGCGTGCGGACTCGGCGGGGTGCGGAGGCGGGGGTCGGGCGGCAGAGTGAGCGGGTGCCCCAGGAGATCGACATCGACCCCGCCGTCGAGCGGTGGTTCCTCTCGCCGGAGGAGCGGGGCAACCCGGACACGGTCATCGACCGGCTGCCGGAGGAGACGCCCGGGTCGTGGTCGCTGCAGTGCGAGGTGACACCGCTCGTCCACGGCGCGACGTACTTCGCACGGCTGCACGAGGAGCTGTGCGCGCTGCGCGCCGGGGACCGTGTCTTCTTCACCGACTGGAGCGGTGACGCCGACGAGCGGCTCACCGAGGACGGGCCGGAGATCGGGGACGTGCTGGCCGACCTCGTCGGCGCCGGCGTCGAGGTGCGCGGGCTGCTCTGGCGCTCGCACAGCGAGTTCCTCCGGTTCAACGCCGCCGAGAACCGCCGCTTCGGCAACGAGCTCAACGAGGCCGGCGCCGAGGTGCTCTTCGACCAGCGCGTGCGGCGTTTCGGCTCGCACCACCAGAAGCTCGTCGTCCTCCAGCACGCCGGCGCGCCCGAGCGGGACGTCGCGTTCGTCGGCGGCATCGACCTGTGCCACGGCCGGCGCGACGACGAGCACCACCTCGGGGACCCGCAGCAGCTGCCCATGGACGCCCACTACGGCGGCCGCGCGCCGTGGCACGACGCGACGCTCGAGCTGCGCGGACCGATCGTCGGCGACGTCTACCGGACGTTCGCCGAGCGCTGGAACGACCCGACGCCGCTGGACCGGCGCACCCCCGAGCGCATGCTCCTGCACCGGCTGGCCAACATGCCGCGGCACCCGAAGCCCCTGCCGCAGGCGCTGCCCGACCCTCCCCCGGCCGGACGTCACGCCGTCCAGCTCCTGCGCACCTACGCCGCCAAGCGGCCCGCGTTCCCGTTCGCCCGCAACGGCGAGCGCAGCGTCGCGCGCGGCTACCTCAAGGCCTTCGCCCTGGCCGACAGCCTGCTCTACGTCGAGGACCAGTACCTGTGGTCCGACCTCGTCGCCGAGCAGCTGTGCGCCGCGCTGGAGCGCTCGCCGCGGCTGCGGATGATCGCCGTCGTCCCCCGCTACCCCGACGCGAACTCGCCGCTGACCGGTCCCGGCAACCGCTGGGGCCAGGTGCGCGCCCTCGCGCGGCTGCGGGACGTCGGCGGCGACCGCGTCGCCGTCTACGACCTCGAGAACGAGCGCGGCACCCCGATCTACGTGCACGCCAAGATCTGCGTCGTCGACGACGTCTGGATGACCGTCGGCTCGGACAACGTCAACCGCCGCTCGTGGACGTGCGACAGCGAGCTCTCCTGCGCCGTCCTCGACCCCGAGCGCGACCCCCGCGAGCCGCGGGACCTCTCGGCCCACGCCGACGGTGCCCGCGTGCTGCCGCGCTCGCTGCGGCTGCGGGTCTGGGCCGAGCACCTGGGCGTCGACGAGACCGACGAGCGCCTGCTCGACCCCGCTGCCGGCTTCGACCTGTGGCGCGAGCGGGCCGCCGCGCTCGACGCGTGGGTCGACGGCGGACGGCGCGGCCCCCGGCCCCCCGGTCGGGCGCGCCGGCACGAGCCGCAGCCGGTGACGCGCTGGCAGCGCCTGTGGGGCGTGCCGCTCTACGACGCGCTCTACGACCCCGACGGGCGCCCGGGCGCGCTCAGGCGGCGCGGCGGCTTCTGACCCGGACGGCCGGTCAAGGCCGCGCCGGCCCGCGCCGATACCCGTGGGGTGGCACCCCTGCCCACCGGCGCCGAGCAGACGGACGAGACCCGGGACGGGACGACGTCCCTCGTCCTGCTCGCCCG
>JBQGCR010000157.1:0-9004 GCA_052038585.1 Kineosporiaceae bacterium | reverse complement strand
CCCCCGGGCCCCCCCCCGCCCCGGGGGGGGGGCCACTTCCGCGGGACACGCCCCCGGCGGGTCCTGCGGATCCGCCCGCAGCCGGGCGCGGCACGGCGTGTCCTGCCCGCACCCACGGGGGGCCAGGACGACGAAGGGCCCGGCCGAGGCGGCCGGGCCCTTCGCGTTCCGTCAGGGGTTCGGGTCAGAGCGTCCCGGACTTGCCCTCGAGGAAGGTGTAGTTGTTGTCGGCGCCGTACTGGTAGATGCCGATCGTCGCCTCGCTCGGGTCACCCTTGTCGGAGAACTCGACCGGACCGCTCACGCCGTCGTAGTCGATGTCCGTGCCGGCCGCGAGGAGCTCCTTGCAGTCGGCGAAGGTCGTGCACTTCTCGCCGCCCTTGGAGACGTTGACGAGCTCGCTCGCGATCGCGGTGCCGGAGTCGTTCTTCGCCGCCTCGGCCGCGAGGGCGATGAGGACGGTGGCGTCGTACGACTCGGGGGCGTAGGAGAAGTCCTTGAGCGCGGGGTTCACGGCGAGGAGCTTCTGCTGGAACGAGTCGTCCGCGCGGACGCCCGGCAGGGTGCCCTTGGCGCCCTCGAGGGTGCCGTTGGGGAAGTCCGTGCCGTAGTTCGCGAGGTTGCCGTCGACGAAGTAGACCTTCGAGATGTCGAGGCCCTGCTTGACCATCTCGGGGATGATCTTCTTCGTCTCGTCGAACGCGATGAGGGCGACCGCGTCGGGCGCGGCGGCCTTGATCTTGCCGACCTCGGCGGAGTAGTTGGCGGCCTTCGGGTCGTAGATGACCGTCTCGACGACCTCGCCGCCACCCTCGGTGACGGACTTGGTGACGTTGTCGGCCAGGCCGGTGCCGTACGGGTCCTGCAGCGCCATGATGCCGACGCTCGCGTTGCCGTCGGAGAGGATGAGGTCGCCGAGGACGCGGCCCTGGAGCACGTCGGACGGGGCGGTGCGGAAGTACAGGCCCTTGTCCGGGTAGTCCGTGAAGTCGGGCGAGGTGTTCGCCGGGGAGAACTGGACGACGCCCGCGCCGGTGATCTTGTCGATGACCGTCTTCGACACGCCGGACGAGGCGGCGCCGATGATGGCGTCGACCTTCTCGCCGAGGAGGCGGTCCACCGACTGCGAGGCGATGTTCGTCGACGTGTCGCCGGAGTCGGAGTCGCTCTTCTCGACCGGCTTGCCGAGCACGCCGCCCGCGTCGTTGATGTCCTTGAGGGCGGCGTCGACGCCGGCGAACTCCGGCGGGCCGAGGAACGCGAGCGAACCCGTCTGCGGGAGCAGCGTGCCGAGCTTGAGGGTGCCGTCACCCTGGGCGACGGTCGACGAGGTCTCCGTCGTGCCGCCGGTCGGCGAGGCCGTCGTACCGGTGCCCGCCTCGTCGCTGCCACCGCAGGCAGCCAGGGCGAGAGCGGCGACACCGGCGACGGCGACGGAGCGCCACGCGATCGTGGGGCGAGTCATAGATCGTCTCCTTCGGTGAGCACCCGTGGGACCCGGGGCTCCTAGTGGTGGCGTGAGCCTAACGCCCGGAAACCCCGGCCCGACGCCCCCATTCGGGGCCGAAACGCGCTCGTATCCGAAGCGTTACGAAGGAAAACGAAGGATCTTGTCCGCCGGGAGGAAAATACGGCCCCAAACGGACCGCCGGCGAGCAGATCATCCGATGACCTGCCCGCCGACCGTCGACGACCGCCCTCCGGGGGCGGTGCCTCCTCAGGGGGTCGCGTCGCTGTTGACGATCGCCTGCGCGACCTCGCGCATCGTCAGGCGCTTGTCCATGGACGTCTTCTGGATCCAGCGGAACGCGTCCGGCTCGCTCATCCCGAACTTCTGCTGGAGCAGGCCCTTCGCGCGGTCGACGACCTTGCGCGTCTCGAACCGCTCGCCGAGGTCGGCGACCTCGCGCTCGAGCTGGGCGATCTCCGCGTGCCGGGACAGCGCGATCTCCAGCGCGGGCAGCAGGTCCGCCGCGGTGAACGGCTTGACGACGTAGGCCATCGCCCCGGCGTCGCGGGCGCGCTCGACGAGCTCGCGCTGCGAGAACGCGGTGAGCAGGACGACGGGCGCGATCCGCGCCGAGACGATTCGCTCGGCCGCGGAGATGCCGTCGAGCACCGGCATCTTGACGTCCATGACGACGAGGTCCGGGCGGTGCTCGGTCGCGAGCGCGACGGCCTGCTCGCCGTCCCCGGCCTCGCCGACGACGTCGAAGCCCGCGTCGCGGAGCATCTCGACGATGTCGAGGCGGATGAGCGCCTCGTCCTCGGCGACGACGACGCGTCGCGCGGCGGGCCGGCCCGTCGGCGCCGGCGTCCCGGCGGGCTGGGACTCGGCGGGGATCGTGTCGTCCGTGTCGGTCACGGGCCCAGCCTAGTGACACCGATGTCCGCCGTGCGCGGTGGTCGCGCCGCGGCGGGCGTGGCGGAGCCCACTGCGCCGGTCGGTACGCTGGCGCTCGCGCCGGGTTGGTGGAACGGCAGACACAGCGCACTCAAAATGCGCCGTCCGAGAGGGCGTGCGGGTTCGAGTCCCGCACCCGGCACGACGCACGAGGGGCGCCCCCGGCCGGGGGCGCCCCTCGTCACGTCGACGGCGACGCGGCCTGCGGACGCGGCTACAGCGGCACGCGGTAGCGCGGCGCCTGGCTCGAGGTCTGGTCCCCGAGCCGGTGGACCCGCATCGTGTTGAGCGAGCCCGGGATCCCGGGCGGGGAGCCGGCGACGATGACGACCTGGTCGCCCGGCCGGCAGCGGTCGAGCGAGAGCAGCGCCTCGTCGACGAGCGCCACCATGTCGTCGGTGTGGTGCACCGGGTCGGTGAGGAACGTCTCGATCCCCCACGACAGCGCGAGCTGGGACCGCACCGACAGGATCGGCGTGAACGCGAGCAGCGGGATGTCGCAGCGCAGGCGCGACATGCGCCGCGCCGAGTCTCCGGACTGGGTGAAGCACACGAGGTACTTGACCCCGAGGATGCTGCCGACCTCGGCCGCCGCGGCGGTGATGGCGCCGCCGCGCGTCGAGGGCCGCGACCCGAGCGGCGCGATGGACTTCAGCGCCTGGTCCTCGGTCGTCTCGATGATCCGCGCCATCGTCCGGACGGCCTCGAGGGCGTACTTGCCGACGCTCGTCTCGCCGCTGAGCATGATCGCGTCGGCGCCGTCGAGGACGGCGTTGGCGCAGTCGCTCGCCTCGGCCCGGGTCGGCCGGGGCAGGTTGATCATCGAGTCGAGCACCTGGGTGGCGACGATGACCGGCTTGGCCTGCCGGCGGGCCATCGCGACGGCCCGCTTCTGCACCATCGGGACCTGCTCGAGCGGCAGCTCCACGCCGAGGTCGCCGCGGGCGACCATGATGCCGTCGAACGCGCGGATGATCTCCTCGAGGTTGTCGACCGCCTGCGGCTTCTCGATCTTGGCGATGACGGGCAGGCGGACGCCCTCCTCGGCCATGATCTCGTGCACCCGGACGATGTCGTCGGCGCTGCGGACGAAGGACAGCGCGATGATGTCGACGCCGGTGCGCAGCGCCCAGCGCAGGTCCTCCTCGTCCTTGTCGGACAGGGCCGGCACGCTCACGGCGACGCCGGGCAGGTTGAGGCCCTTGTTGTTCGACACCTCGCCCGGCACCTCGACCTCGGTGACGACGTCGGTGCCCGTGACGTCGACGACGCGCAGGGCGACCTTGCCGTCGTCGACGAGGATCGCGTCGTTCGGCTGCACGTCGCCCGGCAGGCCCTTGTACGTCGTCGAGACCCGCTCGCGGGTGCCGACGACGTCGTCCACGGTGATGGTGAGCCGGTCCCCGACGGCGAGCGCGTGCGGGCCGTCCGCGAAGCGGCCGAGGCGGATCTTCGGCCCCTGCAGGTCGGCGAGCACGCCGATGGCCTTGCCGACCTCGTCACCGGCCCGGCGCACCTCGTCGTAGCGGGCGCGGTGCTCGTCGTAGGTGCCGTGGCTCAGGTTGAGGCGGGCGACGTCCATCCCGGCCCTCGCCAGCTCCGTCAGCCTCCCCTCGACCGCGGGCCCGAGCGTGCAGACGATCTTGGCTCGACGCATTCTTCGACCTCATGACCTTTCGGCAGGAACGCCCTCCGGCGACCGGGTCGCGGTGCCGTGGGGGCCGGTGTGGTGGTGCGTGCGTGCGCAGGGGACGGCGTGGACCGTCCCCCCATTGTGACCGATCCGCCGGCGGCGCCCGTTGACAGGGGTTGACCGGCGGGTGCCCGGACGGCGACGGCCCGGCCGCGTCCGGACGCACGGCCGCCACCCGCGGTGCCTCGGGCACCGCCGGGAGGCGGCCGGTGGTGCGGGCTCAGACCCCGAGCGGCCGGGCCGTCGGCGGGATCGGCGCCGGGAGGTGCGTCTGGCCGGTGAGCCACTTGTCGACCGCCGCGGCCGCCGAGCGGCCCTCGGCGATGGCCCAGACGATGAGCGACTGGCCGCGGCCGGCGTCCCCGGCGACGAAGACGCCGGGGACGTTCGTCGCGTACTCGCCGTCGCGGGCGACGTTGCCGCGCGCGTCGAGGTCCACGCCGAGCTGCTCGAGCAGGCCGCCGCGCTCGGGGCCGGTGAAGCCCATGGCGAGCAGGACGAGCTGGGCCGGGATCGTCCGCTCCGAGCCGGCGACGGGCGTGAAGCGCCCGTCGACGAGCTCCACCTCGACGAGCTTGAGCCCGGCGACGTTCCCGTGCTCGTCGCCGACGAACTCCTGGGTGCTCACGGCGTAGACCCGGTCGCCGCCCTCCTCGTGCGCGGAGCTCACCCGGTACGTCATCGGGTAGGTGGGCCACGGCTGCGCGTCGGGCCGCTCCTCGCTCGGTCGCGGCATGATCTCCAGCTGGGTCACCGAGCGGGCGCCGTGCCGCAGCGACGTGCCGAGGCAGTCCGCGCCGGTGTCGCCGCCGCCGATGATGACGACGTCCTTGCCCTCGGCGGTGACCTGCCCCTCGACCGTGTCCCCGACGGCGACCCGGTTGGCGGGCGGCAGGAACTCCATCGCCTGGAGGATGCCGCCGAGCTCGCGGCCGGGCACCGGCAGGTCGCGCGGCGCGGTCGCGCCGACGGCGAGGACGACGGCGTCGTACCGCTCGCGCAGCTGGCGGCCCGTGACGTCGCCGCCGACGTCGACGCCCGGACGGAAGCGGGTGCCCTCGGCCTCCATCTGCTCCAGGCGCCGGTCGAGGTGGCGCTTCTCCATCTTGAACTCGGGGATGCCGTAGCGCAGCAGCCCGCCGATCCGGTCGGCCCGCTCGTAGACGGCGACCGTGTGCCCGGCCCGGGTGAGCTGCTGGGCGGCGGCGAGGCCCGCCGGCCCGGAGCCGACGACGGCGACGGTGCGCCCGGAGAGCCGCTCCGGCGGCTGCGGCTGCACCCAGCCGTTCTCCCACGCCTCCTCGATGACCGTCGCCTCGACCTGCTTGATCGTCACCGCCGGCTGGTTGATGCCGAGGACGCAGGCCGACTCGCACGGTGCCGGGCACAGCTTGCCGGTGAACTCGGGGAAGTTGTTCGTCGCGTGGAGCCGCTCGATCGCCTCCCGCCAGTCCCCCCGCCACGTGAGGTCGTTCCACTCGGGGATGAGGTTCCCCAGCGGGCAGCCGTTGTGGCAGAACGGGATCCCGCAGTCCATGCAGCGTCCGGCCTGGCGGCGCAGCACGGTGCGGTCGGTGTCCTCGTAGACCTCGCGCCAGTCCTGGATGCGGACCGGCACCGGCCGGCGCGGCGGCAGCTCGCGCTGCCGGACGGAGAGGAACCCCTTCGGGTCAGCCATGCGAAGCCTCCATGATGCGGGACCAGACGACGTCGCCGTCGAGGTCGAGGCCTTCCTTCTCGGCCTGGGCACGGACGGTGAGGACCCGCGCGTAGTCACGCGGCAGGACCTTGGTGAAGCGGGCGCGGGCGGCGTCCCAGTCCTGGAGCAGGCGCCACGCGACGGCGGACTCGGTCTCCTCGCGGTGCCGGGTGACGAGCGCCCGGACCGCCTCGGAGTCCTCGTCCGAGAGCGGCTCGAGGTCGACGAGCTCGGTGTTGACCCGCTGCGGGCGCAGGTCGAGCACGTACGCCACGCCGCCGGACATGCCGGCCGCGAAGTTGCGCCCGGTCCGGCCGAGGACGAGCACCGTGCCACCGGTCATGTACTCGCAGCCGTGGTCGCCGACGCCCTCGACGACGGCGGTGGCCCCGGAGTTGCGGACGCAGAACCGCTCCCCCACCTGGCCGCGGACGAACAGCTCGCCGGACGTCGCGCCGTAGCCGATGACGTTGCCGGCGATGATGTTCTGCTCGGCCGCGAACGCCGCCGCGCGGTCCGGCCGGACGACGACGCGCCCGCCGGACAGCCCCTTGCCGACGTAGTCGTTCGAGTCGCCGAACAGCCGCAGCGTGATCCCGCGGGGCAGGAAGGCGCCGAACGACTGGCCGGCCGAGCCGGTGAACGTCACGTCGATCGTGCCGTCGGGCAGCCCGCCCTCGCCCCAGGCCTTGGTGACCTCGTGGCCGAGCATCGTCCCGACGGTCCGGTTGACGTTGCGGACGCCGAGCTCGACCCGGACGGGCTCGCCGCACCGGATCGCGTCCTGCGCCAGCTCGACGAGCGTGTGGTCGAGCGCCTTGGCCAGGCCGTGGTCCTGCTCGACGACCTGACGGCGGGCCGCGCCCTCGGCGACCTCGACCTTGGCGAGCACCGGCGCGAGGTCGAGCCCCGAGGCCTTCCAGTGCTCGACGGCCCGGGTGGTGTCGAGCGCGTCGACCTGGCCGATCGCCTCGTCGAGCGAGCGGAACCCGAGCTGCGCGAGGTACTCGCGCACCTCCTGGGCGACGAACTCGAAGAAGGTCACGACGAACTCGGGCTTGCCCGAGAACCGGGCCCGCAGCTCGGGGTTCTGCGTCGCGACGCCGACCGGGCACGTGTCGAGGTGGCAGACGCGCATCATGATGCAGCCCGACACGACGAGCGGCGCGGTCGCGAAGCCGAACTCCTCCGCGCCGAGCAGCGCGGCGACGACGACGTCGCGGCCGGTCTTGAGCTGCCCGTCGGTCTGCACGACGATCCGGTCGCGCAGGCCGTTGAGCAGCAGCGTCTGCTGGGTCTCGGCCAGGCCGAGCTCCCACGGCGCGCCGGCGTGCTTGAGCGACGTCAGCGGGCTCGCGCCCGTCCCGCCGTCGTGGCCGGAGACGAGGACGACGTCCGCGTGCGCCTTGCTCACGCCCGCCGCGACCGTGCCGACCCCGACCTCGGAGACGAGCTTGACGTGCACGCGCGCCGACGGGTTGGAGTTCTTCAGGTCGTGGATGAGCTGGGCGAGGTCCTCGATCGAGTAGATGTCGTGGTGCGGCGGCGGCGAGATGAGGCCGACGCCGGGCGTCGAGTGCCGGGTGCGGGCCACCCACGGGTAGACCTTGTGGCCGGGCAGCTGGCCGCCCTCGCCGGGCTTGGCGCCCTGCGCCATCTTGATCTGGATGTCGTCGGAGTGCGTGAGGTACATGCTCGTCACGCCGAAGCGGCCGGAGGCGACCTGCTTGATCGACGAGCGGCGCTCGGGGTCGAGGAGCCGGTCGACGTCCTCGCCGCCCTCGCCGGTGTTCGACTTGCCGCCGAGGCGGTTCATCGCGACCGCGAGGGTCTCGTGCGCCTCCTTGGAGATCGACCCGTACGACATGGCGCCGGTCTGGAAGCGCCGGACGATCGACTCGACCGGCTCGACCTCGTCGACCGGCACCGGCGGGCGCACGCCCTCGGCGAAGGAGAAGAGCCCGCGCAGCGTCATGAGCCGCTCGGACTGCTCGTCGACGGCCTTGGTGTACTCGCGGAAGACGTCGAAGCGACGGGTGCGCGTCGAGTGCTGGAGCCGGAAGACCGTCTCGGGGTCGAACAGGTGCGGCTCGCCCTCGCGGCGCCACTGGTACTCCCCGCCGACCTCGAGGCGGCGGTGGGCGTCGCGGATGCCGTCCGGCGGGTACGCCTTGGCGTGCCGGCGGGCGGTCTCCTCGGCGAGGACGTCGAGGCCGACGCCGCCGAGCTGCGACGTCGTCCCCGTGAAGTAGCGGTCGACGAGCTCGGTGCCGAGGCCGATCGCCTCGAAGACCTGGGCGCCGCGGTAGGAGGCGACCGTCGAGATCCCCATCTTGCTCATGACCTTGAGCACGCCCTTGCCGAGCGCCTTGATGAGGTTCTTGACCGCCTTCTCCGGGGTGACGCCGGTGACGACGCCGCGCCGCACGAGGTCCTCGACGGACTCCATGGCGAGGTAGGGGTTGACCGCCGCCGCGCCGTAGCCGATGAGCAGCGCGACGTGGTGCACCTCGCGGACGTCGCCGGCCTCGACGATGAGGCCGACCTGCGTGCGGGTCTTCTCGCGGATGAGGTGGTGGTGCACCGCGCTCGTGAGCAGCAGCGACGGGATCGGCGCGAGGTCGGCCGTCGAGTCACGGTCGGACAGGACGACGAAGCGGGCTCCGGCGGCGATCGCCGCGCTCACCTCGGCGTAGATCTCCTCCAGCCGCGCCTCGAGCGCCTGCCCCCCGCCGTGCACGGTGTAGAGGCCCTTGACCCGCACCGTCGCGTAGCCCGGCAGGTCGCCGTCGGCGTTGACGTGGACGATCTTGGCGAGCTCGTCGTTGTCGATGACCGGGAAGTCGAGGACGAGCTGGCGGCAGTGCGCCGGCGTCGCCGACAGGAGGTTGCCCTCCGGGCCGATCGCCGTGCCGAGGGCGGTGACGAGCTCCTCGCGGATCGCGTCGAGCGGCGGGTTCGTCACCTGGGCGAACAGCTGGGTGAAGTAGTCGAAGAGCAGCCGCGGCCGGCTCGACAGGACCGCGATCGGCGAGTCGGTGCCCATCGAGCCGAGCGGCTCGCCGCCGGTGCGCGCCATCGGGGCGAGCAGGACGCGCAGCTCCTCCTCGGTGTAGCCGAAGGTCTGCTGCCGGCGGGTCACGGACTTGGCCGTGTGGACGATGTGCTCGCGCTCGGGCAGGTTCGCGAGGTTGATCCGGCCGGCGTG